>JAZLEF010000156.1:0-17960 GCA_045615125.1 Bacteroidales bacterium | reverse complement strand
GAGAAATTCCTCGGTGTTGACCCTGTATCAGGTAAAAACGTATTCGTGAAAATCGGACGCTTCGGTCCTGTAGCTCAAATCGGCGACACCGACTCTGAAGAAAAACCTACGTTTGCTGGATTACATAAAGACCAAAGCATTGAATCGATAACATTGGAAGAAGTCCTCGATTTGTTTGCGTTCCCTCGTGTACTCGGTGATTATGAAGACGCTGAGATTCAAGTTGCAATAGGTCGCTTCGGTCCATATATTAAACATAATAACGCATTCTACAGCCTTTCAAAACTCGATGATCCTTCAATGGTGACATTCCTTAGAGCTGTGGAAATCATAGAATCAAAACGTAAAGCCGACTTAGATAATATCGTTTCAACATATCCAGAAAACGAAGACTTGAAAGTTCTTAAAGGCCGCTTCGGTATCTATATCACTTTCAACAAACAAAACTATAAGATACCAAAGACATACGACCCAACAAACTTGTCATATCAAGATTGTATGGATATTATCAACGATCCAAATAACGCATCAAAGAAAAGAGGAAAATCTAAATAATGACTAATGTCTAAAGTCTAAAGACAAATGACTTTTGCCATTTGTCCTTAGGCTTTGGTCTTAATCAATGCGCTTCTAACCAGTTTGTTCCGGTGTTGAGGTTTACTTCAATAGGAACACAGAGTGGAAGCGCATTTATCATTTTATCCTTAACAATATTACTTAATAAATCTAATTCTTCTTTATAGACATCAAAGACCAATTCATCATGAACTTGTAGGATCATCTGAGATTTCATGTCGTTGTTTATCATTTCAGTATGAATGCTTGCCATGGCTATTTTTATCATATCAGCAGATGTTCCTTGGATAGGAGCGTTGATGGCGTTACGCTCGGCGAAATTGCGGACCACGCTATTGCCGGCGTTGATGTCTTTTAAATAACGACGACGTCCGAGCATCGTCTCTACATATCCATGTTGTCTCGCAAAATCAACTTGTTTGTCTATATATTCTTGAATGCCAATATATTCTTTAAAATAATTCTTTATTATCTGCGAAGCCTCGCTTCTTGATATTCCCAGACGTTCTGCCAGGCCAAATGCTGACATTCCATAGATGATTCCGAAGTTGACCGCCTTGGCATTACGACGCATTTCTTTTGTAACGTCTTCCATTGCAACTCCATATACACGAGATGCCGTGTCGGTATGTATGTCCTTTCCACTGCGAAACGCATCTTGCATGACAGCATCTCCGCTAAGATGAGCAATTATTCTCAATTCAATCTGTGAATAATCTGCCGCAAGCAAGATATGATTCTCGTCTCTCGGAACGAAAGCCTTTCTAATCTCACGTCCTTTGTCGGTTCTCACTGGGATATTCTGCAAGTTAGGGTTGTTGGAACTCAAACGTCCCGTCGCTGTAATAGCTTGATTATAAGAAGTATGAATCAATCCGTCGTTAAGGTTAACCAAGGAAGGCAAAGCATCGACGTATGTAGATTTTAATTTTGTTAAGGAACGGTAATCCAGTATGTTCTGAACTATAGGATTCTCGTTGACGATTTTTTGTAGAATCTCCTCACCGGTAGGATATTGACCTGTCTTGGTTTTCTTGGCAGGTGCTTTGATATTCAACTTCTCAAAAAGAATTTCGCCAAGTTGTTTTGGTGAACCAATGTTAAACGATGTTCCTGCAATTTCATAAATCTTATTCTCTATTTCCAAAATCTCTTTGGCCTGTTCCTCGCTTATTTGTCGTAAGCCTTCAATATCTATTTTTACGCCATTAGACTCCATCTTAGCCAAGACTCTAACTAATGGCATTTCAATCATATAGAAGAGACCTTCTAACTTGTTTTCAGTAATTATAGGTTTGAACTTTTGGTATAATTGCAAAGTTACATCAGCATCTTCTGCGGCATATTCTTTCACCTTTTCTACAGGAATATCACGCATGCTGATTTGGTTTCGGCCTTTACCGATAAGCTCTTCAATAGCGATAGGCGTATAATCCAAATAAACATCAGCAAGATAATCCATGCTGTGATTCTGTTCTGGTTCAATAAGATAATGAGCAATCATGGTGTCCCAAAGATTGTTTTTTATCATTATGCCATATCTTGCAAGAATAGATAGATCGAATTTAATGTTGTGGCCTATCAATGTCTTTTCTTCATTTGAAAATATTGGTAAGAATTTCTTCAATACCGATTTACATTCTTCATTGTCGTAAGGTAATGGAATGTAGTAAGCCTCGTGTTCTTTTACTGAAAAAGACATTCCAACTAAAGAAGAAGAATAAATATCCAAGCCGGTTGTCTCTGTGTCGAATGAAAAAATATCACAGTCATTCAATAGCTTAACAAGTTTTTCTATTGTATCTTCGTCATTTGTCAGATGATATTCATGATTTTGAGTTTGATAATTTTTCTTTGAAGAAAAAAGAGATAATGAGTTGTTATTATCGTCAGGGCTGCCAAAAAGATCAAGCTGGCCGTTTGAATTTTGAGAGGCTTTATTTTTATCACTATCAACACCCAATTCCTCATTATCAACTTGTGGTCTTGTGGTCTTGTAGTCTTGTTGACTTAAATTAAACCTCGACATAAAAGTTCTAAATTCAAGTTCTTCGAACAACTGTGTAAGATATTGATAATTTGGTTCTTTTGATTTAAGACATTCTTCATCGAAGTCTATTGGTACTTCAATATTTATAGTAGCCAACTTTTTAGACATAAGACCTTGTTGAGCGAAATTAATCACGTTTTCGCGCATCTTGCCTTTAAGTTTATCGGCATTATTGATAAGATTTTCAACCGAATCATATTCCGCGATTAGTTTGGATGCATTTTTCTCGCCTATACCTGGTATGCCTGGTATATTATCGGATGCGTCGCCCCAAAGTCCGAGGATGTCAATAACTTGTTCAGGACGTGCTATTCCATATTTTTCGCATACTTCTTTTGGACCAATAACCTTAGCGGCCTCACCGCCCTTAGCAGGTTTATATATGAATATGTTGTCGCTCACGAGCTGGCCGAAGTCTTTGTCGGGAGTCATCATATATGTTGTAAAACCTTCTTTCTCAGCTTTTTTAGAGAGAGTGCCGATAATATCATCGGCTTCATATCCTTCACATTCGAAGATAGGGATATTGAAACCTTTTATAATTTCCTTGATATAAGGAACTGAGATTTTTATATCGGGAGGTGTTTCTTCACGATTTGCCTTATAAGCCGAGAAGTCGTCGGTACGAAGAGTAGGTGCGCCGAGGTCAAAAGCGACGCCGATATGAGTAGGTTTCTCGTTTTTAATTACTTCATATAAAGTATTGAGAAAGCCCATAATAGCAGAAGTGTTAAGCCCTTTTGAATTTATTCTGGGATTTTTATTTAAAGCAAAATAAGCTCTATATATCAGCGCGTATGCATCGAGTAGAAATAATTTTTTCATCATTTAATTTATTAAGATGTAAAAATAAGAAAAAAACATATAACCCTATCAATAAAAACCCAAAATTATTTATTTATAAAATATTGATTATCAATTTTAGTTTTTTTTAGAAATCAAAATAATCAAAAAAATATGTTATCATTTGAAAAAATGGTTTAACTTTGCGAAGATTTTTTTTCTTGAGCAGAAAAATATTACTAACTTAAATTTAAATATCATGGCAGACGTAAAAGAAAAAGTTGTGTCAATCATCGTTGATAAATTAGGTGTTAATCCTGAAGACGTAGTAGAAACAGCAAGTTTTACAAATGATTTAGGTGCCGATTCACTTGACACAGTTGAGTTAATCATGGAATTTGAAAAAGAATTTAATGTATCAATTCCAGATGAACAAGCAGAGAAAATCTCTACAGTGGGTGATGCTTTGAAATATATCGAAGAAAATATTGGATAAATAAGCAATAATATATGGAGTTGAGGCGTGTTGTTATCACTGGATTAGGCTCTATCACACCGATAGGCAATACAGTAACAGAATTTTGGGACTCATTGTGTAAAGGTGTTAATGGTGCTGGTGAGATAACTCGCTTCGACTGCACAAAGTTCAAGACTCGCATTGCATGTGAAGTCAAGGACTATGACCCACAAAATTTCTTTGATCGCAAGGAATCTAGAAAATTAGATTTATATACTCAGTTCGCTATCATAGCATCTGATGAAGCGATTTCAGATTCAAACATTACTAAAGACAATACTGACTTTGATGAGGTTGGTGTTGTCTTTAGTTCTGGTATAGGTGGCATTAACAGTTTTTACGAGGAGGTTTCAGCATACGCCACCGGTGATGGTACTCCACGTTACAACCCTTTCATCATTCCTAAATTGTTGCCTGATTTGGCAGGAGGCCATATCTCTATCAGACATGGTTTTCGCGGACCGAACTTCTCGACAGTATCGGCATGTGCCTCATCGGCAAACGCTATCGCTGAAGGTTTTAATTATATTCGTTATGGTATGTTCCCTGTCGCTATAGTGGGCGGCTCTGAAGCAGCGGTTTCACCACCTGCCATAGGAGGTTTCGAAGCAATGCGCGCCATGACAACACGTAACGACGATCCAATGACAGCATCACGTCCTTTCGATGCAGACCGCGACGGATTCCTCATGGGAGAAGGATGCGGATGTCTCGTATTGGAAGATTTGGAACATGCACTTGCTCGCGGAGCTAAGATATACGGTGAGATAGTGGGCTGCGGCCTCTCAAGTGATGCTTATCATATCACAGCACCACATCCTGAAGGACTTGGAGCAATGATGTGTATGCAACGCGCTATAAATGCTGCAGGCTTACAGCCAACAGACATCGACCATATCAACACACATGGTACTTCAACACCAGCTGGAGATACTTCTGAAGCAATGGCAATATCAAAATTGTTTGGAGAACATATCAAAGATATGCCTATCAACTCCATCAAATCAATGACAGGCCATTTGCTCGGCGGTTCTAGTGCGATAGAAGGTGTTGCAACAGTGTTATCACTTCGCGATAGTATCGTCCCGCCAACAATTAACCATTTTAACGATGACCCTTCTATAAATTCAGATCTTGACATCGTTTATTGGGAAGCTCGTCATAAAGAAATGACTTACGCCATGAGTAATGCATTCGGCTTCGGCGGACATAATGCAAGCATCATCTTCAAGAAATATCAATAAAAATAAAAGCCGTGTCTCTACTTACTTTTTTTAGATATAGAAACAAGTCCGATAGAGAGCTGGCGGCTTCTATCCATAACATCTTTGGTTTCTATCCAAAGAATATAGAGTTGTATAAACTCGCTTTTACACATAAGTCATTATCGTCAAAGACAAAGTCGGGATACACTATCAGCAACGAACGTCTCGAATACCTTGGCGACGCTGTGTTAAGCTCTGTGGTGGCAGAATTTCTCTTCAAAAAGTTCCCAACTAAGCAAGAGGGATTCCTCACAGAAATGCGCTCTAAGATAGTGAGTCGTTCTTCATTGAACAAACTTTCAGTAAAATTCGGCCTCAACGATTTGATACACTACGCCAAGTCGCACGAACAATATAAGTTCAAATCGATGGCAGGAAATGCTTTCGAGGCTTTTACAGGTGCTTTGTTCCTAGATTTCGGTTATAAGTTCACATATAAAATCATTGTCAATCGTGTGATAAAAATGCACATCGATTTAGTGGAACTTGAGAAAAACGAGAGAAACTATAAGAGCAAACTCCTCGAATGGGGCCAAAAAGAAAAACACCATATCGCCTTTAAGCAGATAACATCAAAAGGCACAGGTTACGATAAACTCTATGTCATCCAAGTTGAGATAGATGACAAGGAATATGCACAAGCATCCGACCACTCCATCAAAGGCGCAGAACAACTTGCAGCAGAAAAGACATGGCAAATGATGCATGAAGTTGTTGAAGAATAATCCTTCATCCAGACTCTTTTTTTCCTTATCTTTGCAGAGTAAAAACCAATATTTTTTTGAAACATGGCAGCTCATAATGATTTAGGTGCTTTGGGCGAACAGATTGCGCTCGAGTATCTCCTCGGAAAGAATTATCAGATTTTGGAAACCAATTGGGTATGCGGACATAAAGAAGTTGATATTATCGCTAAAGAAGATGATACAATAGTCTTTGTTGAAGTGAAAACACGTCATAGTACATGTCTCGTGGATCCGGAAATTACCGTAGATGTTTATAAGCAACGGCACCTTATATGGGCGGCAAACAGCTACGTCAATCGCTATCAATACGATTTGGATGTGAGATTTGATATAATAGCTATCGTTATAGATAAAAATAATGAAAAAAAGATAGAACATATTGAAGATGCATTCTATCCTTCTGCTAGAATTTGTAGATAGTGGAGCCTTTCATGTCTCTTTTTGTTTATCTTTGCATAAATAATTCAAAACTCCTAAATCCTAACTCATAACTGAATAAATATGGGCAGAAATAAATTTTCACAGAGAGAGATAGATATTATTCGTAAGTTGTTGAACCGTAAGGTGGCAGGCAATCGTTCCGGACAAAAGATGGTTCGACATACTCTGCGTACGGTATTCAATTTCAATATATCAGACTTTAATGTTCCAGGACAGCCTTTTGGTCCACTCGACCTCGATGAATGCGTACGTCGTCGCAGAATTCAGATCCTCGATGAAGCAACGATAGAGGCTATGAAGCTGCGTTATGCGGAAAAACAAAAATATGAAGATACGCTCAATCAAGCTGAAGCTATCGCTAATGGCGAAGTGGAAGACTGGCAAGAAGTTCTGAAACAATGGAATGAGTATTATGGGACAGAACAGTAACCAATGACTTAGAGTTGATTATTTTTTTCCACTATATCGACTTTCTATAGCATTTTATTCTATCTTTGTTGTTATATTTTTTGCTATGAAAAAGATAATTCTCTCTATATGGAATTTTTACCGTGACGGTTTTAAGAATATGACATGGGGTAAATCCCTATGGATTTTGATAATTCTTAAAGCCGTCATTCTTTTTCTAGTGTTGAGACTTTTCTTCTTTCGTCCGATAATGTCAGGAAAGACCGATGAGCAGAAGAGTGAATACGTCGGAAAGCAATTGATTAGAAATTAAGACATATAAATGAGGAATTTACAGTTTAAATACGTGTAACTACTCTAGATATGTGAAGATTATAACAATTTAAAAAATATATTATGATAGAAAGCGCATTAGTAGGTTGGTCAAGGGCACAGTTTGCTCTCACCGCTGCTTACCATTGGATTTTCGTCCCGCTCACTCTGGGATTAGCCGTCATCATGGCGACAATGGAATCTCTTTATGTTATTAAAAAAGACGAGTTTTGGAAACAGACAGCCAAGTTCTGGATGAAAATCTTTGCCATCAATTTTGCTGTTGGTATCGCTACTGGTATCATACTCGAATTTGAGTTCGGTACTAACTGGAGCAATTACTCTTGGTTTGTGGGCGACATCTTTGGTGCACCTCTTGCCATCGAAGGTATCTTTGCTTTTTTCATGGAAGCTACATTCTTCGCGGTGATGTTCTTTGGCTGGGATAAGATAAGCAAGAAACTCCATCTCGCTTCAACATGGTTCGTAGCTATCGGCTCTGCCATCTCGGCTCTCTGGATTCTCGTTGCTAACTCATGGATGCAACATCCTGTAGGAATGGAGTTTAATCCTGATACCGTACGTCATGAGATGGTCGACTTCTGGGCTTTAGTGCTCAACCCTGTAGCTGTATCTAAGTTCTTCCACGCTGTTTTCAGCGGTTGGATGACAGGTGCCATCTTCGTCATTGGCGTCAGCTGTTGGTATCTCCTCAAGAAACGTGAGACTCGTTTCGCACTCGCTAGTATCAGAGTGTCTGCCATCGTAGGTATCGTAGGCACTTTCGCTGTTATGCTCAGCGGCGACAGCTCTGGTATCCACGTAGGTAAATATCAGCCTATGAAACTTGCTGCTGCTGAAGGTCTCGAAGAAGGAGGAACACGCGCACCTTTCTCTATAGTCCCTGGTGTTGAAATACCAGGTATGCTTTCAATCCTAGCAACTCACGACATCGATGGCTATGTCCCAGGTATCAACAATATTCTTGATGGATACACAACTCCTGATGGAGAGGTTTATCTCTCTGCAGAAGAGAAAATGGAGAAAGGTAGAATGGCATTGGCAGCTTTCACTGATTATACAAGATTGAAGGAAGTCGATCCTCTTACAGCAACTAAGGCTCGTCAGTTGTTAGATGAAAACGTTGAGTATTTCGGCTATGGCTATATCGACAAAGCGGAGGAACTTGTTCCTAATGTACCGTTGATTTACTGGTCGTTCCGCGTCATGGTATATTTTGGCAGCTTCTTACTTCTCCTCATGATTGTCGTTTTATGGATGGAATGGAAAGGCCGTCTCGCCAATATGAAATGGTTGCAATGGGTTTCGTTGCTCTCTATTCCATTGGTTTATTTGTGCGGACAGGCAGGCTGGATAGTGGCCGAAGCAGGACGTCAGCCATGGACAATAGAAGGCTTGCTTCCTGTAAATGCAGCAGTATCAAGTGTGAGCGTGGGCGCAGTGCAAACCACATTCTTCCTATTCGTGGCGATATTCACATTATTCCTCGCTATAGAAATACGTATCTTATTTAAAGCTATAAAACAAGGTCCTAAAACAGAAGAATAATAAGGAGAAATGATTATGATTACATATGAATTCTTACAACAATATTGGTGGTTTCTCATAGCACTCTTGGGTGGATTATTGGTATTCTTGCTTTTCGTTCAAGGTGGCAATGCATTGATTTTTTTAGCAGGTAAAAACGAGGATCAGCGTCAGCTTATCGTCAATTCGACAGGCCGTAAATGGGAACTCACATTCACCACTTTAGTTACTTTCGGAGGTGCTTTCTTCGCATCGTTTCCACTTTTCTACAGCACCAGCTTTGGCGGAGCATATTGGGTTTGGATATTGATATTGATAACATTCGTGTTTCAAGCTGTATCATACGAATTTCAAAGTAAGGCAGGTAATATCTTAGGTAAGAATGCTTTCAGAATATTCCTTACTTTGAATGGATGTCTAGCTCCTTTGTTGATAGGTACAGCAGTTGGAACATTTTTCACAGGCTCAGATTTTTTAGTCAAGAAGAGTGCCGTTGGAGATATAGCAGCTCCTGTTATCAGCCGTTGGGCTAACGCATGGCATGGACTGGAAGCCGTGGTAAATCCTTTCAACGTTGAGTTTGGCCTTATGGTGATGTTTTTGGCTGTATGTCTCGGCGCATTATACATGATTAATAATATTGACGACAACGAATTACGTGTAAACTTACGTCGTAGTCTCATGATATGTTTCGTCGGTTTTCTTTTGATGCTTGTCATGGTTCTTGTTCAATTCATCACAATGGAAGGTTTCGCCGTTGATACTGATGGTATTGTCGCGATGGAGAAAGGCAAGTATTTCCATAATTTAATCCAAATGCCGATAGTGTTGATAATATTCTTGTTAGGTGCGGTTCTATTAGTTGCAGGTGTTGTCTTGACATTGGTAAAGAAAGATTTTAATAGAGGTATTTGGATTACTGGTCCTGGTACAGTCTTAGCTGTTATGGCTATCTTCATGATTGCCGGTTATAATGGAACAGCATATTATCCATCAACTGCTGATATTCAATGTTCATTGACATTGTCTAATAGTTGTTCCAGTGAGTTTACACTCATGACTATGGCGATAGTGTCACTCATTATTCCATTTGTAGTGGCATATATCGCGTACTTCTGGCGTCAGATGGATAAGAATTCCTTGACGAAAAAAGACTTGGAAAAAGGAGAGAAATATTGATAAAAAAGGGTCGTATACGTACGACCTATTTTTTTGTTTTATTTATCTAACTGTTCTCTTGACCGAATGATGGATTTATCATCATTGCAATCAATTATTTATAAAAATATATTTAAATGTTTTTATTGAATCTTTTCTATGTTTGAGCGTGATATATTAATAGGTAACGACTGACCTACGGCTTCAATATTGATGACGACACGATGTTTTCCTTTTATCTCAATAAATCTACCGATGAGATCTTTCATCTGACCTGTTTTTATTCTTACTAATTCACCTTCTTTTAAATCAAGGTCTTCACATTCTATTTCATGTAAGTCAGTATCGCAGATGTATTTCTTTATTGCAATAATTTGGTTTTCAGGTACTGCTACTGGTTTCTTTTCGAAAGAAACAAATTTTACTACATTAGCAACATTCAATACGTTGTAGTAATCACTTAATGAGATATGGACAAATATATAAGAACGAAACAATGGTTCTTCCACTTTTTTCTTGCGGTCGCTCCATTGTTTTATTCTTGTTATTAAAGGAAGAAATGATTCGATACCTATGTCATCAAGTTGTTTGGAGACTTTCTTCTCACTTCTTGATTTGACATAGACAGCGAACCATTCCTTTATATCCTTTTTATTTGTCATAAAGACGTGTTGTGAATTTATCTTCTACGTTTCTTTTTATCGCTATGTTCTTCATCGTAGTAGCCTTGTCCGTAGCCATAGCCTCTACCATAACCGTAACCATAACCGTAGCCGTAGCCACCATAGCCATAGCTGTAACGATAACCGTATGAACCTTGATAGTTGATACCGTTAACAACCAAACTTACGCTATATTTACGTTGTTCTAAGTCTTTGATAACAACTTCGAATGCTTTCTTATTAGTTGTAGCTTGACGTACTACATATATTGAAGTATCAACATGTTTCATCAATAACAATGCGTCTGTTACCCATAAGAGAGGAGGAGTGTCTATGATGATATAGTCGTATCTTTCTTTTAATTCTTTGAATAAATCGGCGCAACGATCAGATGCTATCAACTCAGCTGGGTTTGGAGGAACAGGACCTGCTGTTATAATATCAAGTGTTGGCAACTTGCCTGATGGTTGGATGATTTCATCTAATGATGCTTTGCCCGCTAAATATGAACTAGCACCCATCTTATTTGAGATACCGAACTCTTGATATAAACGAGGTTTACGTAAGTCCATACCAATCAATACTGTTTTCTTTCCATACATAGCGTAGATAGATGCCATGTTGATTGAGATGTATGTTTTACCAATACCTGGAGAGTCGGCGATGACAGAGAATATACATTTGTCTTTACCTTGTACTATATATTCAATATTAGTTCTGATAGAACGGAATGCTTCTGATACAGGTGATTTTGGTGAGTCGATAACGAATGTTGAGCTAGAACCTGAGTCTTTAGGACTTGTGTAAGGTATTTGACCTATGATAGGTAATTTTGTTATCTTTTCAATGTCGCTCTTTTCTAATATCTTAACATTTAATATTTCTTTCAAGAAGATGAATGCAGCTGGTACGGCGCAACCTAATACTATGCATACGAGATATACCATCATGCTTCTTGGAGCTACTTTCTTTGCTCCTGAGATACGTGCTTCGTCGATGATGCTGTTGTCAGGACTGTTACTTGCCATAACGATTTGTGCTTCGGCACGTTTCTGCATTAAGAATTTATAAAGCTCATCGTTTAATGCAAACTTACGTTCATAACCTAAATAAGCACGTTGTGTTGTAGGAAGTTGTTTGATTTGTTCTTCGTATGCAGTTATTTGGTTTGATAATTCCAAAATTGTAACTTCTGTGTTATGAATCATGTTGGTGATGTTTTCCAACAATTGTTTTTTGGTTTGGATAATTTGGTCGTCAACATTTTGAACCATAGGGTTCTTTTCTGTTGAGATAGCCAAAAGTCTTGATTTCTCTGATGATAATGCTACCAATTCAAGAACGAGTTTGTTGAGCATTTGGTCTTGAATACCCATCGCACTAGGAACCACCAACTTATTTAAGTCGTCGATGTTTTTGTTGATATAATCTTGAAGGTTTTGGTAGTATTTAACACTTAATTCTAATTCTGATTTATGTTTTTCAATGTCTTTAAGACGGTTGAACATCTCACTTGATTGTGCGCTTAAGTCCATGAAGTCGTTGCCTTCTTGGAAGACTTGGAGATCGAACTCGGCTTTGTTCAAAGAGTCTTGAATACCGATTAACTGTTCATCGATGAAGATTACTGTATTAGCAGAAACGAGGTTCTTTTGTTCCAAGTTTCTTTCCATATATTCGTTTAACAATTTGTTGAGATAATCTGTAATCTTTTCAGGGTTGTGTCCTTGAATAGTAAGATTTAAGATTGAAGATTGTTTTGAACTTTGTGCAATAGTGATATTGCTCAATTCCTTAATCAATGATAATCTACTATTGATGATGAAGCTATATTTTAACTTAACTTCTTCTTTCTCAGGGTCTGGATTATAGTTGCTGTTAAGGATGATTCTGAATTTGTTAAATCCGTTGTTGACCCATTCTCCAAAACGATATTCTCCTTCGTATTCAGGTAAACCAATTATGCCTGACTTATATTCGTCAGTTGCATAATCGTATACAAAGCATTCGCTTTCTTTAGATTTCAAGCGGTATCTTTGGTTATCTATAAATTCTATTTCGTATTTGTTACCAACAATCTGTAATGTATCATAATCTATTTCAACATTGAAAGGAGTGCTTTTATACATTTCTCTTGTTGCAACGCGTCCTGTTACATAATATGAAACGTTAAAGAAATCTAATTCTTTGATAGTTCTTTCTCTCAGACTGAATGACTGGAGGATACCCATTTCGTTATCGATATTGATACTACTTTTGAATGTCAAACCTGTCATCATGGAAGTTGGGTCAATACCCATCTTGTCTTCTTTGATAAATACAGATGCTGAATTTTGATAAACGCTAGGAGTATATCTGTTATATATAAATCCTAATACTAAAGCGACGAAGACGCCTATCACAAAAGGATACCAATAACTCAATATCTTTATGATTAAAACTTTTAAGTCGATGGTTTCTTCCTCTTGATATTGAGGAGTGTTTTGTAATTCTGTATTATTCATATTATTTATATTTTTTCAATTTATTGTAAGTAAACTATAACGAATGTGAAACAAGTTACCAATAATGAGATGGCAGAGATGATTGTGCCGTAAGGTACACTGGTGAAACCGAATTGTTTAGTCTTTAGTGGTTCGACATAGATGATGTCGTTTGGTTTTAAGTAATAATCAGGTGATGATAAGATGTTTGCATCATTAAGGTTTACTCTTGTTATCTGTGAACCTTTTGGAGTTTGGTGGATTATCTTGATACTTGCTTTATTTGCAAAGTCGGTCGCATTACCTGCCAAGGCTATTGCTTGGAAAATGTTGATGTCTGATTGATAAATCTGATATTGTCCAGGGCGAGCTACTTCTCCAAGTATTGTTAAATTGAAAACACCCAACTTGACATATACGACAGTCTCTCTAAGATATTCGTTCATGATTTCTTGAACCTTAGATTGTATTTCACTTATGGTAAGGTCTTTAACAAAAACGTCTCCAACGAAAGGCATCTCGATGTTACCATCTTCGCCCACAGTGTATCCGTTGAGGTAGATAGAAGCGTTACCGCTGCTATATGTTGTTGATGTATTCATGTAACTACCTTGATTCATGAAGTTGAAGTATGCTGCAAACTTCTCATCGAGGCTGGCAATTCTGATGTACAAATTATCGCCAGGTTGTACCTTGTAGTTGAATGTACGTTCGTTTTCATATTCAATTGACATGAAAACGCTGTCGTTCAACATCTGTTCGTTTTGTAAATACAAAATTTTCTTCTGTGGAACACATGAAGAGAAAACCGAAATTGCCATTATTGCTATGGCGCATAATAGTAAATTTACCTTTTTCATATTGCAATATTTTATTTTTCTATTTGGATGGGAAACATTCTAAACTTAAACTTTTAATTCCGTATAATGGGTCTTTAGAGTATTTGTTTTCTATTCTAAATTTATACTCGCCTTCCTCTCCGAAAGTCATTTCGCTGATAATAGGTAATTTGAAAATATAATATCCATCTTTTTTATCAGCTTTCCAATTACCATCTTTATCCTTTAAAGAAAATTTATAGTCTTTTGAACGGGCTCCGCTATCGTTAGGATTTTTGATTGTCAAGTTAAATAATAATGAATTATCATTTCTATGGTTCTCATATACATTAGGAAAAATCTCGCTAACTGCTACTTTCATTATTACATCATATTTAACTGGTGCCTTTTTAATAAGCATATCACCTTCCAAAAAATCAAAACGAGACCATTCTTCATTAGTAAAATCTCTGTATATTATAGTGTTATCTTGCTTGCTTGTACATGAAAGCATAGCAGTCAAAAATAGTGCTATAAGAATATTTCTCATATTTATATGTAAGTTCTGATTAGAATGCAAATTTATAATTTTTTTCTATCCTAACGAATAAATTTTTATAATTTTGTTACGTTAATTTTTACTAATATTTCGATGATAAAAAACAGGATTAATTATACATCTCGTAAGTATGTTGTCATAGCTATTTTTTCTGCTGTGACATTGATTCTGTTGGTGAAATTATTTATGATTCAGGTTGTGGACCAATCATATAAACGTTCATCGGAAAATAACACTCTTCGTTATATCACGCAATATCCAGCACGTGGAAAGGTGTATGACAGAAACGGTAGACTTTTGGTGTATAACGAGGCTATCTATGACTTGATGGTTATTCCTCGTCAAGTGAAAAAGTTGGATACTCTTGACTTCTGTTCTTCATTGAATATTACAAGAGAATTTTTTGACGAGAGAATGACGAAAGCGAAGCGTTATTCTTCCTTCAGTCCGTCTGTTTTTATGGCGCAGATAACCAAGGAGGAATATGGTATGATTGCAGAAAATCTACATAAATACAAGGGCTTTTATTTTCAGACTCGTTCTGTAAGAAATTACCCATATCCTATAGCGGCTCACGCATTAGGAAATATAGGGGAGGTTAGCAAAAAGGATTTAGAGAAGGACTCTTTCTATAAGACTGGTGATTACATTGGCAAGTCGGGGATAGAATATTTTTATGAGAAAGAGCTGCGTGGTGAGAAAGGTATGAAAATAATTGTCGTTGATGTTCATAACAGGGAAAAAGAAAGTTTTATGGATGGTCAGTTCGACACTCTTCCTGTCGCAGGCAAAGATATTTATCTTGGTCTTGATGCTGAACTTCAACTATATGGGGAGAAACTTTTAAAAAACAAAACAGGCTCTATTGTAGCCATAGAACCTGTAACAGGACAAATACTTGCCATGGTGTCTAGTCCGGCTTACGATCCTAACGAACTCGTCGGAAGGGTGCGTGGCGAGAACTACAAAAAATTACTTAACGACAGCTTAAAGCCTCTTGTAAATCGTGCAACAAGCGGTATCTATCCTCCAGGCTCCACGTTTAAAATGGTCAATGGATTGATAGTCCTGCAAAGTGGCGTTGTGACGCCTAAAACGGAATATCCATGTTTGGGTAAAGAGAGCCAGCCTATACGATGTACACACTCTCATAACAACCCGGTGGCTCTCCACGAGGCAATAGAGAATTCTTGTATCCCATATTGCTGGGAGACGTGTAAAGATATGTTTGCTTCGTCTCGTTTCGCATCTGTAAAAGATGCTTATTCTTTCTGGTATGACCTTGTTGTGAGTTTTGGATTAGGCAGTACTTATAAAACTGATATACCTTCAGAGGTGTCAGGTAATATACCAATGAGTTCTTATTATGAGAAACTATATAGAGGTTCGTGGAATGCATTGACAATACGTTCTTTAAGTATTGGTCAAGGTGAGATTCTCGTCACTCCGCTTCAACTTGCTAATATGGCGGCTGCTATTGGAAATGAGGGCTATTATTATCCTCCTCATCTGATAAAGTCATTTAGCGACGGCTCTCCGATAGATTCTGTCATGTCGACGAAAAAAGTCATCAATATTAAATCTAAACATTTTAAGGATGTCAAAATCGGTATGTGTCGAGTGTTCGAGGGTGAGCATGGAACGGCACGTATGTCGCAGATAGATAGTATACAGGTGGCTGGTAAGACGGGTACAGCAGAGAATCCTCATGGCGACGACCATTCTTTGTTCATGGGTTTCTCACCAGTAGATAACCCTCAGATTGCCATCGCCGTGGTGGTCGAAAATGCTGGTTTTGGATCGCAATGGGCCGCTCCTATAGCAAGTCTTATGATAGAGAAATATTTACGCGGATATATTAAGAATACTGATAAAGAAAAAAGATTTTTAGAACAAAAATAGCTAATGACAGAAGACTAAAGTAAAAGTCTTTGTCTGCTTAAGTGATTATATGACGACAAGAAATAACATAATAGGTAAAATAGATTGGTGGCTGCTGGCGATGTATATCGTGCTTGTCGTCATAGGTATCTCGAGTATATATGCTGCGGCTTTCAATGAAATGCATCCTAGTATCTTCGATTTATCTCAACATTATGGTAAACAGTTGCTTTTTGCTGGAGTGAGTGTTTTTTTAGGTTTGATGATATTGCTTATTGATGCGAAGTTTTTTAATACATTTGCATACGTAATTTACGGATTCTCAATACTTCTTCTATTGTATGTCTTGATTGGAGGAAGTACGATTGCAGGTTCTAAATCGTGGATACAATTCGGTGGTTTTTCTTTCCAGCCTTCTGAGTTTGCCAAGTTCGCTACGGCTCTGGCTGTGGCTCATTATTTGGGTGACATCAATACCGATTTCTCTAAACTGAAGAATCAGGCGATAGCATACGGATTGGTGCTACTTCCTATCATGCTTATTCTGATGCAAGGCGATGCCGGTTCATCTCTAGTTTTTCTCGTTTTTATTCTTGTGTTTTATCGCGAAGGAATGTCGGGTAAGATATTGATAGTAGGTCTGGTTGCAGTTGTTTTATTTTTGTTGACACTTTATTTTTCTAAATGGTATGTGCTGATTGGGACTACTGCTGTTTTGGTGTTGTTTATATTTTTTATGGAAAGGACGAAGAAGAATATATGGAGTTTGATAGCGGTATTCTTTGTCTCCGCGATGTTTATATTCTCTGTGGATTTCTTCTTTTATAAGGTTTTGAAACAACATCAGAGGACACGTATCAATATTATTTTAGGTATTGAAAAAGATATTTACGGTGTAGGCTATAATTTGCATCAGTCTAAAATCGCAATTGGTTCGGGTGGCTTTTCTGGAAAGGGATATTTGCAAGGAACAATGACGAAATATAATTTCGTTCCGGAGCAACATACTGACTTTATTTTCTGTACGATAGGAGAGGAGTTTGGCTTTGTTGGCTCGTTTGTCCTGCTTTCTCTTTATCTGACTTTTCTTATCAAAATAATTCTTATGGCAGAAAGGCAACGGTCACCATTTAGCAGGATTTATGGCTATGCGATAGCATCTATTATATTTTTCCACCTGATGGTAAACATCGGAATGACAATAGGATTGCTTCCTGTTATCGGTATCCCACTGCCATTCCTCAGTTATGGAGGCTCCAGCCTTCTTATGTTTAGTCTTATGTTTTTTGTCTTTTTAAAACAAGACGCTAATAGGATGAATATCCTTTAAATTCCTAAAGAGATTCCGAGTCCCATCGCGGTCTTTACCAAGTCGTTGTCTACTGTGACGAAGTTCATTTTTGCCACTGCGTCTTCCAATGGTACGGAGATGATGTTTGGATGACGGTATGCTACCATCTTGCCATATTCTTGATTCAAGACCATCTCGAATGCTTTGACTCCGAACTGCGACGCGAGTACTCTGTCGTAAGCTACAGGCACGCCGCCTCTTTGAAGGTGACCTAATGTTGTCTCACGCATATCGTGTTTGAAACCTGCTGCCTTCATCTGCTCGATGAATTTCTGTCCGATGCCGCCGAGTTTCACGTTCTCGTATCCTACTTCTTTGCTTACTTCAAAGACTTGTTGTCCGTCTTTTGGTTTTGCACCTTCTGATATTACAACGACAGCAAATCCTCTGTCGTTGACGAAT
>JAZLEF010000155.1:0-7083 GCA_045615125.1 Bacteroidales bacterium | reverse complement strand
ACGCGACACTGCACGTGCAGCTGATATCTTGATGATGATGTGTAAAGAAAAAGAATGTACAAACATTTTGACATTAGCCGGTTCAACATCAGCAGCAGGTTGTATGCAAGTTTATGTTGACATGGTACGTAACAAGATGATTGACGTTGTTGTAGCAACAGGTGCTTCTATCATCGATATGGACTTGTTTGAAGCTCTCGGTTTTAAACACTACATTGGTGAAAAAGAAAACGTCATCGCTGACACAACATTACGCGATCTCTACATCGACCGTATTTATGATACATATATCGATGAAGAAGAACTTCAAGCATGTGACCACACTACATTCGAAATCGCTAATATGCTCGAAGCACGTCCTTACTCATCACGTGAATTCATCTATGAAATCGGTAAATGGTTACACGATGGCCACGCTGTTAAGAAAGACAGCTTGATTCAAACTTGCTACGAATGTGGCGTGCCTATCTTCGTTCCAGCATTCAGCGACTCATCAGCTGGTTTCGGTATTGGTAAACACCAATGGGAAAGAATGCAAAAAGGCGAAAAATATTTATCAATCGACTCAGTTAAAGACTTCGTTGAATTGACACAAATCAAGATGCAAGCTCCTGAAACAGGTTTGTTCATGGTAGGTGGCGGTGCTCCTAAAAACTTCGCACAAGATACAGTCGTTTGCGCTGAAATCCTCGGCTACGAAACACCAATGCACAAATACGCTATCCAAATCACAGTGGCTGACGTTCGCGACGGTGCTTGCTCATCATCAACATTACTCGAAGCAGGTTCATGGGGTAAGGTAAGCCACCAACTCCAACAAATGGTTTACGCAGAAGGTACAACAGTTATTCCTTTGATTGCTTCTTACGTTTACCATAACGGACCATGGCAAGAAAGAGAATATAAAAACTGGCAAAAGATTTACCAAAAATAAGTCAACAAGACAATAAGACAACAAGAAAGAGTGCTGCTTTTAATGTGGCACTCTTTTTTTTGAAATGGAAACGGATTTTGTAGACGGATGATGGATCCTTAACTCCTAATTTCATATTTAAAAAAAACTTTAGCCATTAGCCATTAGATTTTAGTCTTTTTTCTTATCTTTGCTTTTTCCAATAATTATAAAAATGAAGAAATTTTTACTTGTAATTTTTGCATTGATATCGATTAACGCCTTCTCACAGATACAGGTTAAGGAAGGTTCTTTTCATAAGATAGACGGTTTCTTGATGTTAGATAAAGAAGACCATAGAGATATTAACTGGAAGCCTATGGCTCTGATAAAAATATCTACAGAAGGAATGAAGGCAGATGAAAGAGCACGTCTTCTTTTCCACGGTAACTTGGAGACATATTTCGACGTGGTGCAGATGGAAGCAGAGACATATCTTTATGTCTCGGCACAGGCAGCTACATTTATTGAGATAAAACATCCCGATTTTGGCAAGACAGAATTCTGGCTTCCGGAAGACCTCTGCGACTTCTGCGGTTATGAGATGGTGGTGGAATATACTCCTAAAACATCGGGACAGACACTCGGCTTCCTCGCCGTAAGCAGCGACCCGGCAGAAGCTGATATTTATGTTGATGGCAAACATTATGGAAAAACCACCAAAGTCATAACAGATTTAACAGAAGGTAAACACGAACTGAGAATAGAGAAACAAGGCTATGCAACAATAATAAAAAATGTTGACATCACAAAAGGTAAGACCTTGGAAATAAATGAAAGACTACAAGATATAAATAGCCAAAGAACTTATCTCATTATTAAGGCAGATCAAACCAATGCCATGATTTACATCGATGATAAACCAATAGGCACAGGTGAGGCTTCCTTGTCGGTGATGTTGGGAAGTACGCATACATATAAGATAGAAGATAATCTTTATCATACTGAGTCGGGTAGCGTGACTATTAACGAAAAAACTATTATAGAGAAACAGCTTCGTCCCGCTTTCGGCTATCTCAATGTATCGACAAGACCAGAACAAGGTGCTAAAGTGTTCGTTAATGGCGATTATGTCGGTAACTCTCCCGTGAAGACTGACAAACTGAAAAGCGGAAATTATACCGTAAAAGTTATTAAGGATAACTTTAATATGACAGAAAAATCTTTCACCGTGACCGACGGACAAACTACTAACGCTACTCTTGATATGAATGCTAACTTCGTGAATGTGACCATTAACACAGATTCACAATCTGACATTTATGTTGATGATGAATATAAAGGAAGAGGTAGTTGGACCGGAACATTGTCTGATGGAAACCATGCTTTTGAAGCAAGAAAGATAAGCCATAAACCAAGCAAGAAGAATATGAACCTGATGTTAGGAAAAGATGAGATAATAATATTGGATTCTCCAACGCCTATAATAGGAAGCGTTGATATTAACTCTTCTCCGATGGGAGCTGATATTTATATCGACAATAAACATTGCGGTCAGACACCTAACTTCATTAATGATGTCATAATTGGACATCATGAACTGAAACTCACAAAAGATGGTTACAGCTCAATAACAAAAAATATTACCATTAAGGAAGGCGAGGTGTTGAATCTTAATGAGAAAATGAGTGATGATGTTTCTTATACAAAGCAAACTGAAAAAGTTGATAAAAATACATCTGTAGAGAAGAAAACATTCGTAGGACTTAATCTTGCATATTCCGTTGCGCCTCAAATGTCGTATGGACTTACGTTCGGACAAGCCGGTAAAATTGGATGGTATGTCAGTGCCATGAGTAATTTTAATTTCGATGCTATGGGATGTGAATATGAATGTGATATGAATGGCAAGATTGATGGCAACATAGCATTTTATACAGGTGAGACTGCCAGCACAAGAGTTTCTGTAGGCGGTGGTGTGCTGTATAGGATTGTGAAACCAATTTATTTAAAAGCCGGTTTAGGTTATGGCTTTAGAGATTTAGCCTGGCAGGGTACAGATGGAAGCTGGGTTAAGAATTCGTATTATAGTAACAAAGGCATAGAACTCGATGCCGGTCTCATGTTGTCTTTAGGCAAGATAAACGCATCATTTGATGGCCTTGTCAATATGGGAGGAGAAAACGGACCTTCACTCGAATTTAAATTAGGATTAGGATTAAATTTTTAAGCTGACAGTGATATGAAGAAGATATATGTTTTGTTGTTGTTATGTTTGATGATGATAACATGTAATAAAGATGTTGAACCATATAACATGATGACAGAGATAAAAGTCTCAGAGATAGGGGCTACTGCAGCTAAGGTAGAGGTGATGAGTGAGGAAGCAGGATTCGATGAACTTGACGCTGTGTTAGAATATTCATCCAATGA
The DNA here is from genome assembly GCA_045615125.1 of Bacteroidales bacterium. GTDB lineage: Bacteria > Bacteroidota > Bacteroidia > Bacteroidales > F082 > Limimorpha. The sequence goes on along the minus strand of JAZLEF010000155.1, from coordinate 3,758 downwards.
AGATTTCTCCGACTTGAAGCAGACTGAGATGAAATGGAATGAAGACTGTTTTATGGCAGTAGCATCTCAACTTGAAGTTAATACAAAATATTATTACAAAGTTGTTTTTAAAGGAAAATACAACTCAACCGAAACAGAGGTAGGAAGTTTTACGACGTTGGAGGATAAGAACGAAACCATAACTGTTAACGGCGTTTCCTTTACTATGATAGCCGTTGAAGGCGGCACCTTCCAAATGGGCGCAACCTCAGAACAAGGTACCGAAGCTGAAAGTAGTGAAAAACCTGTTCACTCGGTAACACTCTCTGACTATTACATTGGCGAGACAGAAGTGACACAGGAGCTTTGGGAAGCCGTTATGGGCAGCAACCCAAGTAATTTCAGCGGTTACCCTCAACGACCTGTAGAACAAGTTTCATGGAACGACTGCCAAGAATTCATTACAAAGCTGAATAATCTTACAGGCAAGAATTTCCGCCTTCCTACCGAAGCTGAATGGGAATATGCAGCGAGAGGCGGCAATAAGTCTCAAGGCTACAAATACAGCGGAAGCAATACAATAGGAGATGTGGCTTGGTACTCTAGTGGCAGCAGTTCAATGACACATGATGTTAAGACCAAACAAGCCAACGAACTAGGCATATACGATATGAGCGGCAATGTATGGGAATGGTGCCAGGACTACTATGGAGACTACAGCAGCAGTTCGCAGACCAATCCTACAGGCCCTACATCTGGCTTTTACCGTGTGGGCCGTGGCGGTAGCTGGTTCAGCAATGCTAAGGGCTGCCGAGTATCGTTTCGTTACTACTACAGCCCAGGCCTTAGGTACTACACCCTTGGTCTGCGCCTAGCCCTTTCTCAGTATTAACACATACATCCGGAAATTGTCTTAAGCTAAGAACCGAGCGTCATTGATGGAGTGAAGCAAGCGAGTGAGGGACGAACGAAGCAAGCGAAACGGAAGAGAGGACGGGGTGTTGGAGACGGAAATCGGAGACGGAAATCGGAGACGGAAAAATGCGTGTGGATACGTGTTTTTTAGTAAAAAAAACTTTAGCCATTAGCCATTAGACTTTAGTCTTTTTTTATATTTTTGTGAAAAATAAAAACTCGTTATTATGTTAATCATTAATATAAAAGAATTAGTCGGTATCGTGGAAGACGGCAGTCTCATGAAAGCCGGTGCTGCTATGTCGGAAGTCAATCGTATTGAAAATGCGTTTTTGTATATAAGAGGTAAGAAGATAGCCGATTATGGCAAGATGGATTCTCCGGAATGTCAACAATATCTTCAGAAAGAAAGAAAAATAGTCGATGCTAAAGGCGGTATCGTTATGCCTACATTCTGCGACTCTCATACTCATATCGTATATGCTAACTCACGTGAGATGGAATTCGTCGATAAGATTAAGGGTTTGAGTTACGAAGAAATAGCCAAGAGGGGAGGAGGAATACTCAACTCAGCCAAGGCAACAGCTAACGCTACTGAAGACGAACTCTACGAATCAGCGATGCGTCGTCTTAATGAGATGATGCGAATGGGAACCGGCGCCGTAGAGATTAAGAGCGGCTACGGTCTCACCGTCGAGAGCGAGCTTAAGATGTTGCGCGTCATCAAAAGATTGAAAGAAAACTCTCCACTCACAATAAAAGCCAACTTCCTCGGTGCTCACGGCATCCCAATGGAATACAGAGGTCGTCAGGAAGAATATGTCGACTTGGTCATCAATGAGATGATGCCTTTGGTGGCAACAGAAAACCTCGCTGACTTCGTCGATGTCTTCTGCGACAAAGGATTCTTCACCGTTGAAGATACAGAACGCGTTTTGATGGCCGGCATCAAATACGGCATGCGTCCTAAGATCCATGCCAACGAGATGGCGATTTCTGGCGGTGTTCAGGTCGGCGTTAAATACGGAGCTATCTCTGTCGACCATCTTGAACAGATGGGCAATGAGGAAATAGAAGCACTCAAAGGTTCAGAGACAATGCCAACGGTATTGCCAGGATGCGCCTTCTTCTTGAATCTCCCATTGTCGCCGGTACGTGATATGATTAACGCAGGACTTCCTGTAGCGATGGCGTCCGACTTCAACCCTGGAACATCACCATCAGGTAATATGCAGTTTATCATGTCGGCAGCCTGCATCAGATATAAGATGACACCGGAAGAAGCATTCAACGCAACGACATTGAACACAGCATACGCAATGGATGTAAGCCATGAACTCGGTTCAATCACCAAAGGAAAACTGGCAAATGTGATAATTACGCAACCTATGAATGGCCTTGAATTCATGCCATATTATTATGGAGCAAATAAGGTCGATAAGGTTGTTGTTCAAGGAAAACTTGTATAAAGTCAACAAGGCTACAAGACCATAAGACAACAAGTTCATATCACTCTTGTAGTCTTGTGGTCATGTTGTCTTGTGGTCTTTAAAAAATAATTCCTAATTCATAATTCCTAATTCCTAATTTTCTTATATTTGCACACGAAAAATGGGCTGTGATTATGCCCTGATTTTCTTTTAGTTTTGAAATAAATAATTATAAAAAAATATACAAATGAAACAAATTATCGAATGTGTTCCTAATATCAGCGAAGGTCGCGATATGAACATCATCAATCAAGTTACAGCTGAGATTGAGAAGGTTGAAGGCGTTAAATTATTAGACGTCGATCCAGGAGCAACAACAAACAGAACTGTTATCACTTTCGTAGGCGAGCCTAAGAACGTTTGTGAAGCAGCATTCCGCGTTGTTAAGAAGGCAGCCGAACTCATCGATATGCGTAACCACCACGGTGACCACCCACGCTTCGGTGCAACAGACGTTTGTCCTTTAGTACCAGTAGCAGGTATCACAATGGAAGAAGTAGTTGAATACGCACGTCAACTCGGTGAAAGAATCGGTAATGAATTGGAAATCCCAGTCTTCTGCTATGAAAACGCAGCTTTCTCTCCAGAAAGACGTAACCTCGCTGTTTGCCGCGCTGGCGAATACGAAGCATTGGCAGAAAGATTCTCATCAGGTTGCACAGCTGACTTCGGTCCTAAAGTATTCAACGAAAGAGTTGCTACAACAGGAGCAACAGCCGTTGGCGCTCGTGACTTCTTGGTCGCTATCAACTACAACTTGAACACAACATCAACACGTCGTGCAAATGCTATCGCTTTCGACGTTAGAGAAAAAGGCCGTCCAATGAGACAAGGTCCTAAAGTAACAGACAAACCTGTTAAGGACGAAAACGGCAACCCAGTTATGATTCCAGGTTCATTGCCAGGAACAAAAGCTATCGGCTGGTTCATCGAAGAATACGGTATCGCTCAGGTATCAATGAACATCACCAACATCGCTAAGACTCCAGTTCACGTTTGCTTTGAAGAAGTATGCAACAAAGCAGCAGCACGTGGCGTTCGCGTAACAGGTTGCGAAATCGTTGGTCTCGTTCCTAAGAGCGTTCTCCTCGACGCAGGTCGTTTCTATCTCGCTAAACAAGAACGCTCATTAGGCGTTAGCGAAGATGAAATCATGAAGATAGCTATCAAGTCAATGGGTCTTGACGATTTGAAACCTTTCAACCCAAAAGAAAAAGTTATCGAATTCTTACTCGAAGACAACACACAAAAGAAATTGGTTGACATGACATGTGCTGCATTCGCTGACGAAACAGCAAGTGAAAGTCCAGCTCCAGGCGGCGGTTCAATCTCTGCTTACATGGGTGCTTTGGGCGCATCATTGGCAACAATGGT
>JAZLEF010000154.1:0-19178 GCA_045615125.1 Bacteroidales bacterium | reverse complement strand
TACTGACTGACAGTACGACTAATAATAAGTAAGCTAAGTTTTTCATTTTAGTAAAATTTTGAGGGTTAATAATCAGTTCGTACTACTCTATGTTTTCAGTGGCTCTCGTACATTTCTAATTTCCACTGTTGCAAGCCTCCTTCCGCTTGGCTTTGGATACTGGTTATTGTTATACATTATGTCTTACAAAAACATTCTCAAAATTACCACTAAGAATAATAGTTTCTTATTTTTTACATTCAATTTACAGATATTTTTTATTAGTCTTTTTTATTTAAACTGATTGTCAATATATTATAATATCTTAAAATAATTTTGTTTACAGACATTTTACAGATTATAACTTGTATTTTCAATGTGTTTTTTGCTCAATTTTTGGGGTAAAATTATCGAAATTAATGAGTTTTACGACAAAAATGAAAGAAACAACAAGAATCGTCAATTGACGGTTGGGTATTTAATGCTGTTTAGAAATACTGCTATTTATCAATTTTGGATTTTTGTTACATAAATTTAGATTATTTATAAATCCATTTCATCAAACTTATCTTCCCATTTTTTCCTTGCGGCAACAGCATCCTGGCGTTCTTTTTCCAGCATGGCTTCAGTTTCGGGTGTGTAGCTGAGAAATTCTATGTAACCTCTGTTATAGCCGGTGAGTTTGCAGCATATGCCTGCATTTTCCAGTTTGTCGATTCGTTTCTGTGCAGTTCTGGCACTTGAATAGGATAACGGATAGAAGTATTTGTCTCCATTACATCCGTATGAATCCTCTCCGAGTACTACTTTCCCTTTAAATCGTTGGCTTTCGCAAAAACCGAAACGGGTGTTGCCTAAAGCCTGGCGTATGGCCTTGTGTGCCGCACCTTCAGGATATTTGAACGCTTTCGGCTTCTTGCCTTTGCAATCAAGTTTCGGCAGCTCCAATTTATAGGGCTTCTTGTATGTCCCGATTCCAAGATGCAGATAGAAGTTCGTGTTGAAATAATCTGTCATATAATCGCTGTCATCGAAATTGTAAGACATCACGAAGTCATGGATATTCTTCATCACTTCTTTGGCTCTGTCGGTAATGGTGTCGTCATTATCGATATAGTAGTGGTTCACATCATGATGGAACATGACACCCTTGTCCTTTTTGAAAGCCTCAAAATCAGCTTGGATAAGGTAGATGTATATTGATTTATAATCTTGTCTGGTTACAGAAAACTTATACTTGGGATATGTTTCTTTTATCCATTTTCGGATCAGTTCGACTATTTCCGGAGCGTGCTGCCCGTTATAGTTACGACCTTTCCAACGGTATTCGTTATATACGAAGTCTGTATATTCTTTTGCCGATGCTCCAGCATAGTCGTTCTCATAACCGGAAGCATAAGCCGAAACAGTAGTATCGTTTTTCCATATTTCGTGAAAATGTTCAAACTCCGAATTGATCTGTTGCATAACTTCATTGTTGCCACCTCTGTCAGGATGGTTCTCCAATGCCAATCTGCGGTATTCTTTCTTTAGTTCCGCCAATGAATTTATATTCTTAAAGTAAGCCATAATATTAATTATTGTCATTATTATTATCATTCAATTGTTGCCATACTGCCTCATACATCTGTTGCAGCCAGTCGATATTTTTCGCTCCGAGTTCATAAGGATAATGACATTCGACTTCAATGTCGGTTTCTTTCTCGTGAGCTATTACAGTCAGACTATTGTCTGTTATCTTAATGCCTGAAACTCTGCATTCTGATGGGTCATTGCTTTTGTTAAACCATATTATCCATACTGGGTCATCTTGTTCTTTAGAGAATACTATCTCATTCAATCCATGTGAATGAAGCAACAGTCTTATAGAATCTATGATGTCATTGCGAAGCGTTTCTATGCGGTAGGTGAAATTGATCTTTTTCATACATTGATGTTTTTATTGTTAATGCTTATTTTTATTTATGAAGCGACAATGTTTATTTTCTTGCCAAAGAATGTGTCATATACTCCATAGACATCCTTGATTGAATATTCGTATCGTGAGCGTTCGTAGTCAAGACGGAGACGAAAACTGTATCTTTTTTTGTGTGCCTTGTCCAATTGAATGCTGACATCGCTCTTGAGTTCCATCTCTATGAGACTGCCGCCACCGTACATTGAACTGAACATTCCACAGGTGTTGCCTTTGGGAATAATTAACTCTTTTATTTTGAAGTCGGCATCGTAGAGGTCTCTGAGGTTTACAAGACCGATATAGGTAAGCAGGTTGGCTCCGCAACATGACTCCTCCAACTCCTGGCAGAAATCCTCGTAGGATACTTGTTCCTTGCCGTTACGACATTTTTTGTTTGGGAATTTGCCATATACATTATAGCCTTTATCCATCAGTGTTTTCTTTACTTTCGCTGGATTGAGATGAAGTGCATCTATCATATCACCAAAATAGCTTTTCATGTAACTGAAACCGCATTGCGTTTCTATCCTAATGGAGTTTATACAATCGTAATTGGATAACATCTCCACTCTGACAGGTATGTCACTGGTGTTATTGATAAGGTCATTTATTGTTGTAGAATCATCACGTTCCAGAATTTCATCCCTTATCTCATCATCATGTTCTTCAAAGAAAGTTTCTACATCTTCCTTCTCAAACAGGTTGTTGCTTATGCAGTCGCGTTTCAATTTGTTCATGATGTCATCGGTTGACTGATATTCGGCATCATTGTAGCATTCACTCACTTTTGAACATATATCTTCGCAGCTTTGTTTTTCAATGCATTGCTGTATCAGGTCGTGATTGTTGTCGAAGTTTTCCATGTAATCTACCCATACGAGAGTATAGCTCCTATCCATCAGACTTTTGACGTATTCCATTGTCAGAGTCTTCTTCTCTTCGTGTTTATTCTTTGTGTTTTCCATGGTATTAGTTTAGTTGTAGTTATCATCCAATATCTTGAATAGAAGAGTCCGCATATCACTGATATTGTCAGACATGTCAGCGTATAGTGTGTCATCTTCAAAAATATCTTCTGGATATACCTCCACTTCAGGTTCTTCCGCTCCGTATATATCCTGATAATGCAGCACCATCATGTGCGGGTCGTCTGTTGTGATGTCATATCCGAAATATTCGCTCCAGATGATGAAATGTTCTATTTCATTCTCATTGAGCATCTCAAGAGCGTCGCGTATCTCGAAGAAGTTAGGACATATCCATTCGATGTTTATAAGGTTGTCAGGGATATGTTCCCATTTCGTATATCTATATTCTGGATTTTGTTCATCTGGAAAGAGATCGGAACATGCGCATAGAAATTCATCCATATCGCTGTATTCTGACATTTGCATATTGTAGTCTCTGTATTCATTCCCGTCCATGATATGTTGGGTAGTGACGGTAATCTCTGCATTGCTTAAATCAATATATTCCATACTATTCTTTGTTTAGTCTGTTATTCTCTGGCTTCCCCAACTGATATGTATTTTCCCTTCGCTGTCTTTTGTGCGTATCAGCAAGCTGTCTATGACCGACATTGTGATGTCGAACTCTTCGAAAATTTCCGACTGTTCCTTTACTTCGCCAGTCTTGATAAACTCGTTAAGCCGTTCTTTAACCAATACCAAAGCCATCAGGTTCTGTTCAACGGAATCCTCGTATGTGACATAATGCACATCCTTCATCTCTTTGGAATCAAGACGTATGAAACGGAAGTAGAACTGTTCCATCTTGGGTATGTTCCATTGCAGCGATTCAAGAATCACGTCATTGCAAGACGGTATGTTCACAGAACTGCTCAGACTCTGCTGTGTACAAATCAGTATGCCATTGATGGTGGAATCAAACTCCTTTACAATGCATTGTCTTTTCTTGAAGGAAACATCTCCTTTTACGACATATATAGGTCTGTCTGGAAAGCATTCACGGATATGATGCTCGTAGAGTTCCAATGCGGCTAACGTAGTACAGCCTATAGCAACCTTGCCACGTATCTTCCGTATAAGAGAATCTATATACCTTGTCTTGCTCGGATAGTCATCGCCGTAATATCCTGATATGAGATGTGGTACGGAACATGCTTTGATGAGAAGCTTTATCTGTCGCATTAGTCTCAGACCTGCGTCTTTCTTAGTGTCGCCGGTGCTGTTGTAATATAGTTCGCATATACGGCAGAACTCTTCTATGATGACACGATAAACCTCGTGTTCGCCTTTCGAAGGACTTACGGTATGTGTTCGTATCCGATATTTCTCACCGGCGAAGTCGCGGAACTTACGGGTTATGATTGTCTTTCCGATGAGTTCGAATAGTTCTTCCTTGTTATAGATGTCTTGATTCTGCTTTTCTATGCCAAAGACTGTTGCCTTGCCAGGACAGTGACATGATTTGAACAGGATATGACCCCTGAAAGCAGGGAAAGGTTCTCCGTAATGAGGATTGTTTTCGCATTCTATTGCCTTATCATTATTCTCGTGATATATGCTGTCGCACCAGCAGGTCATATTGACTGAATTATTATATAGCAGTTCGAACTGGCTGTATAATTCGGCGATATTGTTGCGTGTTGTAGTTCCTGTATCGAGAATCTTGTATTTGAGTCTGCGAAACACTGACAATATATGTCTTGTACGTTGAGATGATGGATTGGTTATTTCATCTGATTCGTCAAAAATAAGGCATAGCTTTCTTGAAGAAAGTTTAACGAAGCGCATAAGATGTCGCTTTAATTTTCCGACCATGGAGGTGGAGATTAGGAGAAATATTCCTTTTGGCACATTCTCGAGGTCTTTATATGTGCGTATCACCTGATATTGCTCCTTATTGACTGAAAGGAACGGAGCCCATGTCATATTGGTGGCAATGGCAGGTGAAAGAATTATTACATTACGAACCTTGCCGTATTTGAGCAGATACTTGGCTCTATGATATACAGCGGCAGTCTTGCCGGAACCTTGCTGCCAGTTGAGAAGCGCATACTTTTTCTGTAGTACGAGATTGATGTCATGTTTCTGCAGTCTTGTGAATTCGCATCTTTCTCCGTCTTTGTTCATGAATGAGGCATTGTCGAGGTATTCAGCGAATGAATCTTCTGTTTGCATATCTGAAAAAATCTGGTTCTGAATTATATGCTCCAACTGTTTGCGATGTATGATTTTATGTGCGGCACGTATTTGTTTTATGTTTTCTTCAGTTACAGATTCTGGCATCGGAAGCTTACTATGGCCTAATATCAGGTTATTGACGCTTGCTGACCTATGCTCTGTTTTGTCGAGCAGTCGGGGAGCATATTGCTTTAGTTTGAACCCGTATGATGTCTTGACCAATGCAATTTCCTTACGTGGAATAACATTCTGTGATGTGATATATTTGCGTATGGTGACAAGTACTTTGACAGTGGTCAGTTTCTTGCGTTCCCATTCCTTCATCTGTTCGTTGGTGGCATTCTCGGGCGGCTTCTGATTGCGGAATTTGGTGACAAGAGCTGTTGCTTTATCTATATGCTTGTTGAGTCTTTTATGAGCCTTCAACTCGTACATATACTTGGCGAGCTTGTACTCGAAGTGTTCCAACTCCTCCTTGTCTATGCGGTTGGTCTCACGCATAAGGTCAAGACGCAGGCGGTGCTTCATCTCACGGGCTCTCTTCACACGCTCCTTGAGTTCTGCCATGGAGACGAACTCATCGGTATTGTAGGGGGTCATCTCTATATGCTGTGAGCGACGCAGGAAGACCATTATCTTGGTGTTGAAGTTATCTACACCTACCGATGTAAAGGCGTGCGGCGATAATCTTGTCTGTCCGATAAAGGAGAAGTCTTCGTTTACTCTTGAGACACGGCTCTTCTCCCAAAACTCATTCTGCATAAAAGATGCAGGAACGATGATCATCAGAAAGCCTGCGGGATTGAGCAGATGGTATGCTTTGTCGATGTAATACTCCTGCGATAGTCGGAAGTCGAACTTCAGATTGAAGGGAGGATTACCGATGATGGCATCAAAATGTTGTTCCGGACGATACTGCTGTATGTCGCATTTTTCTATATGGGCATCAGGATATAGATATTTTGCGACAGATATAGCCTTGCCGTCAATGTCAAATCCGTAGGCGTTATGTTGATTGGGCAGATGGTTGAAAAAATTACCCATGCCGCAGCACATGTCAAGGATCATTTCGGATGATGATGGAGACAGCACGTTTACCATATCGCGGCAAATTTCGTGCGGAGTGAAGAATTGTCCCATCTCGAACTCTTTCTTTGCTTCTGCATATTCATGGTAGCTGTTAAAATCAGATTGTTTCAGGTTATGCAGTCCTCCAATACCAGTGTAGCAATTATATATGCTCTCTGCTGGAATCATGTCCTTACCTGAATTTATGGCAAACAGTATCTTCTCATTGATTTCAGCACGCTTACCCGGCGGAATCTGTTGTGGTATGATGGTGTACATGGTTTGATGATTTATTGCGTGAAAATGAAAGACACTCCGCAAGCATAACCTACGAAGTGTCATGTGTCTTGAATTCTTATCAGTTTTCGTCCTTTAGTTTGATTTCACTTAGTCTCAATCGCTTGAAACAGTTTTCGGCCGCTGCACTGTCCTTGAACTTGACGTCAATGCGCCCGTTAGCGTAAAACTTGATTTCCGTAGCATTTGATGTTGTCAGTTCATACCATCGGGAAATGTCGACATTACGGGTGTCAAGTCCCATAATAACACCTATACTTCCGCATAGCGTATCGTCCGCGCCAAAGGCGATGCCTTCACAGAATCTGCTAACCTTATTATCGGTTTCGTATGCGAAATCATATTCCTTGTAGTATTCATAATGTATCGAATCCCAGGTAACGATGTCGGGGAAGATGATTTTGTCCTTCTTTTGTTCAGGCTTCACCTTGCTCCAACACGAAGGTCTTACAGTATTCAGGAATCGTTTGATCAATTCCTCTTCGGCAGTGTCACGGAAACTCCTGCCTCCGAGATGTTCGATGACCATATCGACGTAGGTGCTATACACTGGGCGGAAACCCATCTGGAGAGTTTTCTCACAGATCTTTGGAGTTTCTACCGATACATTGTATGTGTTGTTGAAGTAGCCGATGATACGGTTGATGAAGTTCTGTACCGCGCTATAATTCTTGCCTACAAGTTCATTCATGATCTGGAATGGCTTGAACTCGTGGTGTGTGTAGTCCTCCTTCTCCTTGTTGTAATAATCATGGTAACTGCGAACGGTATTGCTGCCGTTCTCTTCGTATTTGAACTTGATGAGGCCTTCATATTTGTCGGCTTCCTTCTTGAAAATGTCATACCATCCGTCAATCTGGTCGAGAGTCTTGTACAGTTCGTCCTGTTGCTTTTGGCAATATAAGCGGTCTTGTTCCGTGATTTTGTCCTCATTTCTCACCTGTATGTTCAGGATGCCTGACAGCAGGTCTGTATGTGATGATGTTGTCTGCATGATATATTTATAAGTATTATATGATTAATTATTTGTTTTCTATTTGACGGTTTCATTTATGAGACGATTCTATGTATGACCATAGAGGCACTCTGGCCTTGAAAGATACCGTGCCGTTTACAGTAGGTCCGCAATGTCCCCATTTCTTGAAATCGGCTTCAATCCATCCTGTAAACCTTAATCCTTCGATGTCGGCATGACAGAACGGACCTCCGCTTACATCAAGAGATATATCGTTTTCTTTTATCCATACGAATGGGATGCATGGAGCGGTACATATTCGGAAGTATCCGTCAATTTCTCTTTCGATAAGAGCTCTGCCGTGATATGAACCGTCGTCACGTACATAAGCTATTCTGTCTCCGACTTTCGGGATACGTTCTGAACGAGTGCTTTCAATTACCTCTACAATTGAATTGACCATATCGACATCACCTTGGGTCAACATATGGTCATAGTCGTATGAAACATTCAGAGGCAGGAGTGTTTCAAGAGTGTACTTTCCTTCTTTTGACATAACATTATATTTTTCTAGTTAGTCCGGCTTATTGGGGCCGGAGTTCCCAAACTACAGGCTTTTAAAGGTCGTGTTCTTGCCATGCAAGGTTGTGTGGGAAAATACAGAAGCCCTACGGGCGAGGATGATTTTTCCACGACACCCGCAGGGCTTGACCTTGCTTGAACAAAGAACACGGACTACCTTTGCCTGTGGTTTGGTGAACTCGGCTACGATGAACCGTTCTCTATTATATGGATTATATCATAATTATAAAATAAAATTTCAGATGAAACATTCCAGTATATATGAAAAAATACTAATTTTGCATTACTACATAATTTATGATTAATGACACAATCGTTACTATATTATAAAATTGATACGCAAAATGACGTTAATTGCAGCATGGGTAGGAGTTGATAATAAAAAAGATGGTAGGAAAATATCTTCAATATATTTTGCCGCCGATAGTCGTTTTTCATGGAGATACTCAGAGTCATCTTCAAAATACGATGAAGGAATGAAAGTTTTTTGCTCCCTCCAGCATCCATATATTTTTGCTTATTGTGGGGATGTTTTATTTCCACTTCACACTCTTGAGAGAATTATATATAAAATAGATTGTGGCTTATTTTTCGAGCTAACAGAAGATAATTTTATGAACAAATTATCTTCTGTTAGAGCGGAAATTGAATCGTCACTTATAAATTACCCTAATCCCAAACCATCCTTTTCAATTTTATTTGCATCAAGAGAATCATGTTATGATTTTCATTTAGGTGAAATAAAAAGTGCTGAAGGCACTATTAGTTGTAAAGAAATAATACTGCCGAACAAATCCCAGATAGTATATATTGGAGGAAGTGGTAAAAGCGACTTTGAAAATGTAATGAAAGAACGCAATCCAAATGAGGGGACAAGTCGTTTTTGTTTCCATTGTGTAGCAAAAACCATAAAGGAACATGAAAGTCCCACAGTAGGTGGTGTTCCACAGCTGGTTGGCCTTTATAGAGAAGGAACTGGAAAATTTTTTGGTATTGAATACGAAGGAGAAAGATATATTTTAGGCAAACGTATAAATTTTATGCCTGAATATTTTCATATTGAGTGGAGAAATAGTAATTTTGAGCGGATAAATCCACAAACATTGAAATTACTAGAGGGTGCACAAGCACAACCATTTTAAAGAAGCAACTCCCTGACTCTCCACAATTTTTCTTTTTATTTACGGGGAGGTCGAGGTGTCTGGCAACCAAAAGTTGCCATCAGGGTATGAGGACAGTTTTTTGCTGTCCTCTTGTTTTATATTTAATTGTATGGTACGTTGGTTTATTAGAATGTCCAGCTTCCTAAATTGCTTTTCTATTATTGAGTTGGATTGCCACGAATTTGTCATGTCTTTTCCTTTATCCCAAGAAGAGTTTTTTCAGGAGTATATTCTTATAATTGGATAAAAATCGTATCTTTGCACTTAGAAAAGAGTTGTTTGAAAGCATGATAAATATAGTGTAATAAAACAGTTTGCAATTTCTTATCCGTTGCCCATTATTATACAAGTTATTCTCAATAATTTGATGTTCAAATAATTTAGCTTGGACTACCTCAAAGATAAGAAAAAAAAGACTACAAGACTACAAGACCACAAGACTACAAGTTTTTTTTAAAATTAGGAATTAGGATTTTTTTTGAGATATTGAACCTGAAATCCTAATAAACCATTCCGATGATATCTCTTATGATTTTATTGTCGGAAGGGAAAGATGGTGCTTCTTTGATGTTAGCTCCTTTTAATAAATCCATTGCTGCATTGATGGCTGCAGGTTCCAGGCTGTCGGATGCGATGTTGATGTCTTTTATGATTCCGTTTTCCTCGTCAATGTTGAGGTCGATGTCAACGCTGCCCCATTCGAATGTCTCGCTTTTCTTTGTGCTGAATTCTTTCCATTTGCCGAAGAGATAGGCCTCGCTGCCGATGTGCTGGCTGAATTCCATTACTTCTTCTGTTAGTAATGAATCGAATTCTATGACTTTTGCTTCGTTGTCATAGACTTTTTCAAAAGCCTTGACGAGATGTGGTATTATGTTGTCTGATGTTATGTCTGCTACTTCGGAAAGGTTTATCACTCTGCTTGCTACAGATTTTACGCCGTGTTTATGCAGTTTGGCAGGTTTTACCTTGAGCACTTTTTGCAGACGTTCGCCGTCTGTCTTTATCAATATTGTTCCGTGATGCAGCCCTTGATGTTTTGTCTTTGCGAAAGCGTTGCCAGAGAATTTGCGTCCCTCGTAAGTGATGTCGTTTCTTCCGCTTACTTCTGTAGTTAAATTAAAGTCGAGAAGTGCTTTTTGAATTACCTGCATCTGTCTTTTGACATCGTATAAATCTTTGTCAGCAACGAATGAGAAGTTGAGGTTGCCGAGGTCGTGGTAGACTGCGCCGCCTCCTGTTCTTCTTCTTGCGACGAAACCTCCGTCTGCGAAAAGCGCATCAATGTCGCATTCGCTATATGGATTCTGGTTTGTTCCGATTACAACAGTCTTGCTGTTTTTCCAAAGGAACATTGTGATTGTATTAGGAAGATAATTGTCGAGAAGTTTGCTTTCTACTGCTAGGTTTATGTATGGATTGTATTGGTTCCCAATGATGATTTGTAAGTTTGGTTTTTCTTGTTTCATTATTTCTTTTTTAAAGGTTGTTCGATGATGTATCCGATGTTGACGAATACACCAGTGTTAGTGTTACGGTCGTAGTTTTTGAAGATGTTTGTCAATCCAATGAAGCAGTTGAATTCAATGAATATGTTGTTGAATGCACTTTGTCCTAGGTCGTTGGTGAATATGCCAAATGCCAGCCCGAATTCAAAAGGGTTGTATAGTTCTTTTTCAAATTTTCTTATGTTCCAAGGTTCGACGCCTATTTGGGATTTGTCTTTGCCACCGAGACATAAGTTGAACGAAGGACCTGCTTCTATGCCAATGATGTCTTTGATATGGTATTTGTATAAAACAGGGATGTCTATGTAATAAAGTGTTGTTGTATGATAAATTTTAAGGTATTCGGTTTGGCTTTCTTGTATTTTTGAATATTGTTGTCCTTTGGTAGATAGTTTGATGCTTGCGAGTATACTGCTGTTATCGTTTATTTTTAATTGCGATAATCCGCCTATGTTAACGCCCATTTTAAGACCGCCATCGTCGTTTTTTGTCGATATGGTGTTCATATTTAAGCCACCGGTAAATCCGAACAAGAGCTCCTGAGATTTCAGGTTATGGCTGGAAAAGAAAAACATCAATAGGAAAATTGAAAGAGAAAATAATCTCTTTTTAGAAAGAATGTGTTTTATTGATAAAAAGAGTTTTACCATAAGCACTAAAAAAGCCACCTGCATTGTTGTAAGTGGCTCTGTGATTTTTATTTGTAGTCTCTAGGGGATTTGAACCCCTGTTACCAGGATGAAAACCTGACGTCCTGACCAGACTAGACGAAGAGACCGCCCATTAAAATCCACTTTTTAAAGTAGTGGTAAACTTTTGTAGTCTCTAGGGGATTTGAACCCCTGTTACCAGGATGAAAACCTGACGTCCTGACCAGACTAGACGAAGAGACCGCCGTGTTTTGTGATTGCAAAAGTACATAAAATTTTATTACGTGCAAGAAAAAAATAAACTTTTTTTTAAAATATTTTTATTGTGATGATTATTAGTTGTTTATATAAAAGAAAACAAGTAGAAAAGTCTAAACTTTCCTACTTGGTCTTTGTGTTTTTATATTGTTTTGTTGTGAAATTACGGCAAAAATATCACAAAACATAAATTATTCGAATGTAAGTGATAGCTGAAACGTCTTGCTGCGAAGTTTGTCGAACATGTTTGTATACTCACTATTTATAAACTCGTCGTATATTAAGTTGATTAATCCATAGCTCATTTTTACTTCTATACCGAGTTTGAAGAAGCCGGTATAAAAATCAAAGCCAGCACCTATTTCAGCAGCGATGTCGTTGCGTCTTAAAATTAGTGTCATTGGATTATTCTCATTATCAATATAATCTTTGTGGGAGTCCATGTCGAATTTATAGTTGGCTCCAGCAATGATATATGCTGATGTATTATAATTTCTTTTTGATTTGTATTTTATTTGTAAAGGCAATTCAATAATCGATGGGGTAGGGTATGGGTCCAGATCAGTGCCGATATTGCTTAATTTCCTTTCACCTATACTAAATGTTGGAATGAGTCGTAAATCGAAGTATTTATTGATTCTCATATTACCTACAACACCAACACTAAATCCGCCTGCAGGTGCAATATTGTATGTTCCATCATTTGAGTTTCCAGATAATAGCATCTGGTTATATCCCAATATGAATCCGAAATGGTATGGCTGATTGTCGTAACCAGGCATTAATATTGATTTGTTGTTTTGTGCATTTAAAACATCAGGCATCATGCAGAATATTATGCTGATGCAAACGATTATCTTAGCTATTATTTTTTTCATAAACCCAAAACGAGCAATATGTTCTTTTATTATAATTTGAAATTATATTTTTTTGCTTTCTTCGAATAGTCTTTCTTTATTAATAGGTGTGACACCTATTTCCTCGCATACGATTCCTCCAGCGAGGTTTGACAGTGCTGCGATGTTACGAGCTTCTTGATTGCATACCAAGCAAAGCATTGCTACGCTTAAGACTGTATCGCCGGCACCCGACACATCAGCGATTTTGCGAAGATGTGCTGGAATATGATGACATACATTAGTCTCGTAATCTTTTATCAAGACGCCGCGTTCTGATAATGTTGTCATTATGAATCTACAATTCAGTTTTTCTTGTAGTTTGTCAATAGCTTTGGTTATATCATCAATGGTTTCTTCTTTTGATGATATGCCTATGCCTTCTCTTAATTCTTTTAAGTTGGGCTTAAAGAATGTTACGTCTTTATAAGCTAGGAAGTTTTTTTTCTTAGGGTCGACTCCGACAGGGATGTTTTTCTCTTTGGATAATTCAACAACTTCCTTTATGATGTTTTCTGTTAATACACCTTTGTTGTAATCCTGCAAAATTATACCATCAATATTTTCGTTCTCGATGATTTCTTTAATTTTAAGCATGAGCGAGTCATGTTCTTTTTGTGTCAGGTCGAAGGTGTCTTCGGTGTCGATACGCATCATCTGAGCGTTATTGCTTATGATTCTAACTTTGCGTGTCGTTATTCTGTTGTTGCTCTTCACAATGCCTGATGTGCTCATGTTTTGTTCAGACATCAGTTGGAGCAAGTCATTGGCTTTATCGTCATTGCCGATGATGGAACATAATATTGGTTTTGCTTCTAAGGCTTTGATGTTTTGTGCCACATTAGCGGCACCGCCGAGGCGCGAGAAAGTCTCTTTTACAGACACTATAGGTACAGGCGCTTCAGGGGAAATTCTTTCAACTATACCTTTCATGTAGACGTCGAGCATGACGTCACCGACTATCATGATTTTCTTTTCGTTGAACGAATTGAATAGTTCTTTCATTTTTATACAGTCAATAAGTCAACAAGACTACAAGTCAACAAGTTATGCAACTTGTAGTCTTGTAGTCTTGTAGTCTTGTGGTCTTATTTAAGTTTGCTTAATGCTTCTTTGATTCTGATTGCTGCTTCACGAAGTTTGTCTTCTGATGTAGCGTATGAGAGGCGGATACATTCGTCGTTGCCGAAAGCTGCGCCACCAACGCAAGCAACGTGAGCTTTGTCTAATAAGTACAAGCAGAGGTCGTCGCTGTTGTTGATTGTTGTTTCGCCGTCTGTTTTGCCGAAGAATGATTTGATTTCAGGGAACATGTAGAATGCGCCAGCTGGTTTGCTTAATTTAATACCAGGGATTTCGCTTAAGAGTTCGAAGAACATATCGCGGCGGTTTCTGAAAGCCTTGAGCATGATTTGGATTTCTTCTGAGTTTTCAGGAGACATCTTCATAGCTTCTAATGAAGCTGCTTGAGCGATTGTACAGATACCTGATGTGTATTGGCCTTGGATTTTGTTACATGCTGAAACGATAGCTTTAGGAGCTGCGATGTAACCTATACGCCAACCTGTCATAGCGTAACCTTTAGCAACACCATTGATGATGACGAGTCTGTCTTTCAATTCTGTGAATTGACCCATACTTTCGTGTTTTTGTTCGTATTGGATGAATTCATAGATTTCGTCTGATAAGATGATGATGTTAGGATATTTTTTGAATACTTCTGCCAAAGAAGCTAATTCTTCTTTTGTATATACAGAACCACTTGGGTTACATGGTGTGCTGAAAATGAAAGCCTTTGTTTTTGGAGTGATAGCTGCTTCTAATTGTTCAGCAGTGATTTTGAAGTTTTGTTCAGCAGTTGTGTTGATGAAAACAGGAGTACCATCAGCTAATTTTACCATTTCAGGATATGATACCCAGAATGGAGCTGGGATGATAACTTCGTCACCTTTGTCAACGATAGCCATGAATACGTTTGTGATAGCTTGCTTTGCGCCGTTTGAAACGATGATGTCAGCGTCTGTATAATCGAGACCGTTGTCACGTTTTAATTTTTCAGCGATAGCTTTGCGTAATGCTGGTGTTCCTGGAACAGGAGGATAGTGTGTATCATTGTTGTTGATAGCATCGATACCTGCTTGTTTTGCAGATACTGGTGTGTTGAAGTCTGGTTCACCAATGCTTAATGAAATGACGTCGATACCTTGAGCTTTTAATTCACGACTTAATTGAGTCATCTTTAATGTAGCTGATTCAGCCATGTTGTTGACTCTTTGTGACAAAATGATGTTTTCCATTTGTGTTATTATTTTAGATTTATGTTAAAAAACTATTTTATTTCGAGTCACAAAATTAGTATTTTTTTAAAACAAAAGCACGTATTATTTTTTTAATTTAATAAAATGTTTTTAGTTATATTTGCATAAAAATTTTCTAGATGAATTATCCAAATGTTATAACAATTGTAATCGTAATATTGTTGTTAGTTTCTTTATTTATTTCATTCAGAAAAGAAGAAAAATCCAAGAACGATATTATCGATAAATTAAAAAATGATAGCATGTTGAAAGAGACTTCGTTGAAGCTGATTATTCCATTGAAGATACAGGCTTGCGAACGACTCCTCCTTTATATTGAACGAATCCAGTTTCCTATTTTGGTGAAACGTATTTTCCGTCCTGGCATTTCTAGAAATGACTTTCAGTTTTCAATCATACAGAATGTGCAAGATGAGTTTGAACATAATCTTGCCCAACGTCTTTATGTTTCAGAATCAACATGGCAACTTATAGTTCTGGCAAAAGAAGAAGTGCTTCAAAATGTAAATGCTGTCTTCAATGATAATCCAGATGCAGACGTTGCCATGATAGCTCAGAAACTCGCTTCATTTGAAAATCCTATGGTAGAAAATGCAGTGATGAATATTAAAAATGAATTCAACTCGTTATAGAGAAAAAAAGTATGGAATTTTCTGCAATACAAATAGCAACATTTCTTTCTGGTACCGTTGAAGGTGACCCAGATGTCAAGGTTTATAATGTGGCAAAGATAGAAGAAGGTGCTCCTGGTATGTTGAGCTTCCTCGCCAACCCAAAATATTCTCAATATCTTTATACAACTCAATCATCAATAGTTCTTGTCAATTACGACTTCGAACTGCAAGACAAGGTCTCTGCTACTCTTATCAGAGTTCCTGATGCATACGCAGCATTCGCTCAATTGCTCGGTCTCTACCAGCAATTCATGCAATCTAAAAGCGGAGTCTCTTCATTGTCATTTATCTCTAAAGATGCAAGCTACGGCGATGATGTCTACATTGGCGAGTTCGCATTTATTGGAGAGAGAGCTAAAATAGGCGACAGAGTAAAAATATATCCACAGGTTTACATAGGCGACGATGTAGTCATAGGTGATGATACAGTTATTTATGCAGGTGCTAAACTTTATGCTCAGACAGTTGTCGGTAAATCGTGTATCTTACACTCAGGATGTGTTATCGGTGCCGATGGTTTCGGCTTTGCTCCTCAGAATGACGGCTCTTACAATAAGATACCTCAGATTGGTAACGTGGTGCTCGGCAACAATGTCGAGATTGGCGCGAACACATGTGTAGACTGTGCTACTATGGGTTCGACAAGAATACAAGACGGAGTGAAACTCGATAACCTTATTCAGATAGCTCATAATGTGGAGGTAGGAAAAAATACTGCCATCGCGGCTCAGACTGGAGTCAGCGGTTCCACGAAAATAGGTTCCAACTGCATAGTGGCTGGACAAGTTGGAATGGTAGGACATATCAGCATAGCCGATAAAACCAAGATTGGAGCGCAGTCAGGAATACTCGGTAATGTGAAGAAGGAAGGCGAGGAGTTGATGGGTTCTCCTGCGATGAATCTGCGTGACTATTTGAGAATGTCGGTATATACCAAGAATATCGAGAAACTGGTGAAACGTGTGGAAGAACTCGAGAAGAAATTAAACGAAAAACAACAATGAAACAAAAGACCATAAAACAAGACGTCAGTCTTAGCGGAACAGGACTTCATACTGGACAGAAAGGCACTTTGACTTTCCACCCAGCAGAGGCTAATCACGGAATAAAATTCAGAAGAATAGATATAGAAGGCCAACCAATAGTTGAGGCAAAAGTTGAAAATGTAGTCGATACATCTCGTGGAACGACAATCGCTCAGAACGGAGTGAGAGTTTATACTGTTGAGCATATACTGGCTTCATTGCGCGGTGCCGATGTCGATAATGTTTTGATAGACATAGATTGCGAAGAACCTCCAATTCAAGACGGCAGCGCTCGATATATGCTCGAAGCTCTTAAATCGGCTGGAATAGTGGAACAGGATGCTAAACGTGAATATCTAAGACTCAAGAAAAAAGTGACTTACTTCCATCCTAAAATTGGTTGTGAGATAATTATAACACCTGCCGATGACTTCAGAATGGAAGTGAGCGTCGATTATAACTCTCAGGTTCTCAAACCTCAGACTGCTGTGCTTAAGAAAATGTCTGACTTCGAGAGAGAAATAGCTCCATGCCGTACTTTCGTTTTCTTCCAAGAACTAGAGATGTTGCTGAACCATAATCTTATCAAAGGCGGCGACTTGTCAACAGCCATCGTCTTTGTTGAGGATGTTGTGCAAGCAGGCGAACTTCAACGTGTCGCGAAGTTGTTCAATATGGAGTCGGTCGGCATCCATCAGGGCGGTATCTTGAATAATACAACTCTCCATTTTGAAAACGAACCTGCTCGCCATAAACTTCTAGATTTAATTGGAGATATGGCTTTGTTAGGAAAACCTATTCTCGGTCACGTCAAGGCGTTCAAACCAGGACATCTCGCTAATACGGAATTCGTGAAGTTGATAATAGAGAATATTGACTAAAGACTAATGGCTAAAGATAAAAAGGAAAAGAGCTGCCGTTTGATTAACAGCAGCTCTTTTTTGTATCTGGAATTTCTTATTTACCGAATCTGTATCCTACGGTAAATGTTAATGAGTTTTGTCTTATATTTGGATTATCAATATTATGGAATACATTGGTAAATCCTAAACTATATCCGAGGTCTATTGTGAATCTGTAAATGTCAACTCCTAAATTTAACGCCGCTCCCAAGTTCATGAATCTGTAATTCAATAGTTGATACATGCTTTCTATAAAATAGTCGATATTGAAATGCACTATAGGACCTGCAGTAGCTCTCATGTTGAAATTGTCTCGATTGATGAATTGATATCCCAAATATACTGGTAAGGCAAAAGAATGGTTTTTCTTTATCGTAACAGGTCCAGTACAAATTGTAATGTAGTTGTACATTAACTCAGGTTGAATTACAAGGTTGTTGAACATAAATCTGCCGTATGCACCTAATGTTAAATTACCTCTGTTTTTTAAAGAAACGCCAAGAGGGAAGTTGTAATCATTGGATTTATAACCAATTTTTGGACCGAAAGAGAAATCAGTCTGAGCATTTAATGTTATTGAAAACAAAATGCAAATGATAAGTAATAGCTTTTTCATGATTGTTGATTTTTATGCAGTTACAACGTATATGTGATTGCTTTATTGTGTTTAGCCCTTAGTCCTTATTATACAATCTCGATAGAAATCTTCCGACACTTTCGTATCCATATTTCTCAATGACGCTGTTTCTTAAATAATTGGCATCGTAATTTTTATGTGTCTCTATCATTTTTATCATCGCTTCAGCGAGTGCTTCTTTGTTCTTAGGTTCAACCAAAATGCCTTTGGTGTCATCAATCATTTCCTTGATGCCGCCGACATTGGTACTTACGACTGGCAATCCTGATGCTAGTGCTTCAAGTATTACGACAGGCATATTTTCATAATTACTTGAAAGTACCAGAAAGTCTCCTGATGAGAGCTCGTTGGCTAATGCTTGTCCTTGTAATAAACCTGTAAATGACACCTTATTAATTAATTGCAATTCTTTGGCTTTTTCTTTCATCAAATCCAAATCCATTCCTTCGCCGATGAGCGTGCATTGAAAGTCGATGCCTTTCTCTTCAATGATTTTTAATGATTCCAGAAGTCCGCTGATGTTCTTGGATTTGTCTTCAAAACAGCTGATGTGAATTATCTTGCATGGATTGTTGTTCCTTTTGCTGATATGAAACATGTCGAGATTCACGACATTAGGCAACACGACGTAATTGTCGTTTTTCAATCCGTGGTTTTTCATCGCGATGGCAAGATTCTCTGTCACAGTAGTGACGGTTTCTGCATTACGGACTACAATCTTAGTAAATAATTTTCTCAAGAATCCGCCGAAGTCGTTGCCTGGCAAATACCTCGACCAATGTTCTGTAATAATATAAGGTGTCTTATGAAGTTTCTTTTGAATCCAAGCGATGACGCCCAACCGTGTCAAGATATGAACGTGAATAATATCAGCAGATTGGCAAAGTTTCAATGCCTTCATGTTGGCACGATAGAAACGAATCAAGGATAAGATTTTGTTTTTTGGCTTGTTATAATAAACACGAATCGTATCGACATTGTTCTCGTTAGTCCTTACGATTTCAAATTTCTTTGCTTGTTGTCTTGTTGTCTTGTTGTCTTTTAGTCTTTCACATGCATGACAATAAACAACAGTAATATCGTTGAACAAAGCGGCGGCCTCAGCATGACGTTGCACGAACAATCCAAACATAGGGTCGTAGCGATGCGGATACCAGCGTGCT
>JAZLEF010000153.1:0-9409 GCA_045615125.1 Bacteroidales bacterium | reverse complement strand
GAAGACAACAATATGTACGACGTCTTGAAAAGTGACGAAGTAATCACTCCTGTGACTGAGCTTCTCTATGAATCATTAAGAAAAGAAATCGACCGCGCTATCTCAACATTGACACCTCGCGAAGCCGACGTCGTACGTCTCTACTTCGGTCTCAACGGCAGTCACCCAATGACACTCGAAGAAATCGGCGAAAAATTCGACCTCACTCGCGAACGCGTAAGACAGATAAAAGAAAAAGCCATCAGACGCTTGAAACACACAAGCAGAAGTAAAATCCTCAAAAGCTACTTGTAATAAAAATCAACATCTAGCTTATATATTAAAATATCGACTCAAGACCTCGGAATTTTCTGGGGTCTTGTTTTTTGAGGAACCTCAACTTATAATTAATTAGACGCTTCAATGTTTGTTAATTTAATTGGTATCATTGAAACGTCTCTACTAACTAAAAAAAACTTGTAGTCTTGTTGTCTTGTAGTCTTGTAGTCTTTTTTTTATATCTTTGTAAAAATAAAAAAAACATCTCTATGAAAAGAATTTTTACACTTATTTTAGTATTCTGCGTTTTCAATTCATTAGCGCAAAACATTGGTGAACTTAACAACGACTTCGGAACCGACGGCTCCTATATCTTCGACCCATCAACAGCACACGACTTTGTGGAGAAAATTATAGTTCAAGAAGATGGCAAAATATTGACCATCGGCAAAGCTCGTGTTGGCGGCAGCAACTACTCAATATACGTGTCACGCCACAATGCCGACGGAACATTAGACGCCACATACAGAGACGGCGGCTATGCATTTCTCAAAGTCAATCCTAACATATATATGAACTGCGCATTCGACGCCGTCTTAAACAACGGACTTCTCTTCGTCACTGGCTACACATTCGACTATAACAATAACAACGCATTCATTTTATGCTTAGACGAAAACGGATATGAATACACAGAATTCGGCAATAACGGATGCGCCATGTCCGACTACGGCAACGGAATCGTTTATGAAGCCATAGATATTGACAATGAAGGCAGACTCGTTGTCACAGGATATTACGACGACCAAATACTTGTCAGACGCTACGATGCAGACGGCAATCTCGACTCATCATTCGGTGATAACGGAAATACAATTATCGTTTTAGACTCAACTCCTTGGGCATATTGTTACGCATACGACATCAAGACTTTAGACGACGGTAAAATACTCGTTGCAGGACATAAGGTGTCAGCCGATATGTTATACGAATCATATTTGTTACGACTCAATGCTGACGGCACTTTAGACAATGCTTTTGCTGACAAGGGCGTCTTATATATCAACGCAGGAGAATATGCGGAATACGCAACGACAATAGACGTACAAGCCGACGGCAAATATCTCGTAGGAGGCCACGACGATTTGCTAACATACGCGCCATATCCAAGATGCGAATCATACATCACTCGCGTCAATACCGACGGAACAATAGATATGACATTTGGCACTGACGGATTTGTTAGAATAGAACAATTCTCAGGCGACGGATGCACCAATGAATGCTACTCCGTTATGGCAGCTCATGACGGACAAATCTTCGGCACAGTATATTCATACAATTACAACTCACTGGCAAGCCGCGCATACGTTTACAACCTCGATGAAAACGGACTGTTCAAAGAAGATTTCGCAGGAACAGGCATTATGGCTTTGCCACAACTATATGATGATGAACTTAAAATCACTACATCCTCATTGGCACTGCAAAACAACGACAATCTTTTAGTTGGAGGTTATATCGCATCTGAAAACTACAGCAACCAGAAACTTTTCATCTCTTGCGTAAATGTTGATATTGAAAGCGGTGAAAACATCGAAGAACTGACAAGCACACTCCTACTCTACCCTAATCCGACAAAAGACATATTGCATATCTCTATAGAAAGCAAAATCGAAGAGATTGCTGTTTACGATGTTTATGGAAGACTACAAGACCACAAGACTACAAGACTACAAGATGGAATTAACGTTGATGTTTCCAATTTACATTCAGGTGTTTATTTCGTAATGATAAAAAGCGACAACAAGACACTCATAGAAAAATTCATAAAACAATAAGAACACTACAGACAACAATCAGAGGCGCAGCAAAATTCATCGAATATTACTGCGCCTCTGTTTTATTCACAATTCTACATCCACAAAACCACACGAAACCTCACGAAATGGTTTTTCCGTTGAAAAAACCTCTAACCCTGAATCCTAAAATCCTGAATTCCTAACTCCCAATTCCTAATTTTAAAAAAACTTGTAGTCTTGTGGTCTTGTAGTCTTGTGGTCTTTAAAAAAATAATTCCTAACTCCTAATTCCTAACTCCTAATTTTATTATATTTGCAGAAACATTAAAAAAAATAATGTCATGCAAAAAATAATATCTCCTTCCCTGCTCTCAGCAGATTTCCTACATCTTGCTGATGACATCAAAATGCTTAATGAAAGTCAAGCTGATTGGTATCACCTCGACATCATGGACGGTGTATTCGTCCCTAACATCTCATACGGTATCCCAGTGGTACAAGCCATCAACAAAATGGCGACAAAACCTCTCGACGTTCACCTCATGATTGTTGACCCAGACAGATATTTCGATGCATTTAAAGAAGCTGGAGCAAGCATAATAACATTTCATTATGAAGCATCTACTCACGTACATCGTTCTGTACAGAAGATAAAGTCACTCGGAATTAAGGCCGGCGTCGTTCTCAACCCTCATACTCCAGTATCGGTGCTGGAAGACATCTTGGGTGATTTGGACCTCGTATTGCTAATGTCGGTAAACCCTGGTTTCGGAGGTCAGAAATTTATCGAAAGAACATATACAAAGATAGAAAAGTTGCGTGACATGATAGACAGAAACGGATACAGCACACTCATCGAAGTGGACGGCGGCGTCAACACAGAAAACGCTTCCAAGCTCTTCGCTGCCGGTGCCAATGCTCTCGTCGCAGGTAACGCCGTTTTCAAATCAGAAGATCCTAAAAAGACTATAGAACTTTTAAAATTATAAACAGACATAAATAATAAAAGATATGAACGAATGTGTTTTAAATCTTACACCTGAATGCGTATGGAAAGAATTCCACGGCATTTTGGCTGTACCACGTCCTTCAAAGAAAGAAGGCAAAATGGTTGAATATCTCATTAACTGGGCTAAAGAACATAAAGTAGAATATATAGTAGAACCTTGCGGCAACGTCATCATGAAGGCTCCTGCTACACCAGGATTCGAAGACCGCAAGACCATCATCTTACAAGCTCATACCGATATGGTATGCGAGAAAAACAGCGATAAGGTTCACGATTTCGAAAACGACCCTATGGAAGCTGTCATCAAAGGCGACTGGCTCCATGCTAACGGAACAACATTAGGCGCTGACGACGGCATCGGCGTAGCAGCTGCTCTCGCTGTCATAGCTGACCCAACAGTACAACACGGCCCTATCGAATGTATCTTCACCGTTGACGAAGAAACAGGTCTCACAGGAGCAGAAAAACTCGACCCTAAAGACTTCAGCGGCCGTATCTTATTAAACCTCGACTCTGAAGACGAAGGCGAAATATTCATCGGTTGCGCAGGCGGCATGGACACCATCATCAAGGTTTACTACAAGATGGAACCAGCTCCTAGAAGAAACGTTGCTTACAGAATCATGGTAAGCGGCCTCAAAGGCGGTCACTCTGGCGACGACATCAACAAAAACCTCGCTAACGCCAACAAGCTCTTGACTCGTATCTTATGGCAAGCAACAAACGAATTCGACTTACGTATCTACGACATACAAGGCGGCAACCTCCGCAACGCTATCGCCCGTGAAGCAATGGCAGTAGCTTTCGTACCAGAAGAATTCCAATCAGAATTCGAAGAGTTCGTTAAAGTCATGGAAGAAAACTTCCGCAGAGAATATCAAGTGACAGAACCAGACCTCCGCGTCAATGCTGTCATAGAAGAAACACAGCCAGAACTCGTCATCGACGAAATGACTCAGTTCGACTTGTTGAACGCACTCTACGCTTGCCCTCACGGCGTCATCGCAATGTCACAGACTATACCTAACTTCGTAGAGACATCAACAAACCTCGCTTCAGTAAAGAAAAAAGAAGGCTTCTTCTTCATCCAGACATCACAACGTAGCTCCATTGAATCTTCAAAAGAAGACGTCGCTAATATGGTAGAAGCTGTATTCAACCTCGCTAATGCCGAAGTATTACATACAGACGGCTATCCAGGCTGGACACCAAACCCAGACTCAGAAATTCGCAAGGTCGCTGAAGAATGCTACAAAAACCGCTTCGGCGTAGAACCTAAGGTAAAGGCTATCCACGCAGGCTTGGAATGCGGACTGGTAGGCGACAAAATCGCTGGCATGGATATGATATCATTCGGCCCAACACTCCGCGGCGTACACTCACCAGACGAAAGAATAGAAATACCTACAGTACAAAAATTCTGGGACTTCTTGAAAGATATTTTAGTTAATGCACCAAGAAATTAGTTGAGAGTGTAGAGTGTAAAGTGTAGAGCAGTTTTTTAGCATACACTTTACACTTCTAACATAAACCTTTCAACTACTATAAACTATACACTATAAACTATAAACTTTATAAAAATGAGCATAAAAAATTTAGAACCAAAAGGATTGTGGAATAACTTCTATGAATTGACACAGATTCCACGTCCTTCAAAAAAAGAAGAGAAAGTTGTTGCTTTCGTTAAAGAATTCGGAGAAAAATTAGGTCTTGAAACTATAGTCGATAAAGTTGGCAACGTCATCATCCGCAAACCTGCAACACCAGGTTACGAAAACCGTATGGGCGTAGTATTACAAGCTCACCTCGACATGGTTCCACAAAAGAACTCCGACAAAGTTCATGACTTTGAAAAAGACCCTATTGAAACATATATCGAAAACGGTTGGGTTAAAGCTAACGGCACCACATTAGGAGCTGACAACGGCATTGGTGCTGCAGCAGCAATGGCGGTCCTCGAAGCTACCGACTTAGAACACGGCCCTATCGAAGCTCTCTTCACAATAGACGAAGAAACAGGCATGACAGGAGCTAACGCTTTAGAACCAGGCGTCTTGAAAGGCGACATCCTCATCAATACCGACTCTGAAACAGAAGGCGAACTCTATGTTGGCTGCGCTGGCGGCATCGACACATGCGGCTACTTCACTCCTAAATTCGAAGAAGTTCCTGCTGGCTCAAAGGCTTTCCAATTAGTCGTTAAAGGCTTGAAAGGCGGTCACTCAGGTATGGACATCATCTTAGGACGCGCCAACGCCAACAAGGTGATGAACGAATTGTTAGCATACGCAACAGAGAAATTAGACGCAAGAGTAGCCGACATCCAAGGAGGAAGCCTCCGCAACGCAATACCTCGCGAATCTTTCGTTACTGTAACAGTTCCTGAAACAAATGCTGAAGCATTGACAGCTTACGTAGCTGAATTCGAAACAAAGATGAAAGAACAATTCGCTGCCGTTGAACCTGAAATGAGCATCACTATCGCTCCAGCTGAAATGCCAGCACAGGTAATGGATAAAGAAACAGTAGCTAACATCATTGAAGCTGTTGCCAAATATCCTAACGGCGTCACAGCTATGTCTAAAGATTTCGAAGGCACTGTTGAAACATCATCAAACTTGGCTATCGTAAAATTAATTGACGGAAAAGTAATGACAGCTTCATTACAACGCAGCTTGGTTGATGCAAGCAAAGACGCTCTCGCAGCAGAAATGCGCGAATTATTAGAAAAATGCGGAGCACAAGCTGAATCAACAGGATCATACCCAGGATGGAAACCAAACATCAACTCTCCTATCCTCCACACCATGAAGAAAGTCTATGAAGAAAAATACGGCAAGACTCCTAAAATCATGGTCATCCACGCTGGCTTGGAATGTGGTATCTTAGGCTCTAAATATCCTAACTGGGATATGGTTTCATTCGGACCAACTTTGGTATTCCCTCACTCACCTGACGAAGCTATCAAGATTGACACTGTACCTTTGTTCTGGGAGTTATTGAAAGAAACATTGAAAAACATTCCTGTTAAATAACACTACCTGTCAACAAGACTACAAGACTACAAGACTACAAGTAGAGACGTATCAATGTTACTTTAAAATAAACACACATTGATGCGTCTCTCTTTTTACATCCTTTTTTCGTAAAAAATATTGACAAATATATTGATATAAAGGATTACAAAAAAAAGAATTTATCTAACTCATTGTTTTATAAGAAAATAAATATTATTATTTTTTTTCATAAAATATTTTTTCTTTAAGAAAATTTTACTACTTTTGCAACTCAAAATAAAGGGAAAATTAAGAAGAAAAAATACATAAGACAATGAAACGCACATTTCAACCATCAAACAGAAAACGTAGAAACAAACACGGCTTCAGATCAAGAATGTCAACAGCCAATGGTCGTAAAGTTTTAAAAGCACGTCGTGCTAAAGGCAGAAAGAAACTTACAGTTTCTGACGAATATTAATTCTGTTACGCCGTACCTAATAACATTATTTAAGGTTTAAAAAAATCCGGTCTTTAATAAGATCGGATTTTTTTATTTTCTATCTTTGCAATTATGAGAATACTTGTAGTTTTTATATTATTACTAACATTCTGCCTTCAAAAGTTTCCAGATAATGGATACGGAGACGGATGCGGATACGGAAGCGGATACGGAAACGGAAGCGGAAATATTATTCCGACTCCGACTCCGACTTCCGACTCCGAAATTCGTTTCCACGAATCTTCGATTCGTAAAGCCGACTCCTTATATAAAAACTACCTCCCACAATCGAATTTCGAAGAAGTGAAAGCAGCCGTGGAGTTTTTTGATAGCCTGAGGCTAACAATGGATAATGGAGACGGAGACGGATGCGGATACGGAAACGGAGACGGAAACGGAAACGGAAATATTATCCCGACTCCAACATCCGACTCCGCTTCTGCTTCCGACCCCGCCATCCGACTCCAAACTCCGATATTGCTATGCGCCAAAGCGCATTACTACCACGCCGTCGGTCCCACGGAAAAATACGACATTGTAGGAGCCTGCGAGCATTATCTCATAGCTTTGGAGATTATGGAGGATATGATGGCGAAAGACAAAAGTCTAAGGAAGAAAGACAAAAGGCTAAAGGCTAAAAGGAAGAAAATTGTTGATAATCCGGAGGATTACGAAAAGATAAGGTTTGTTTCTTTGATATATACAAGATTAGGAGAATTATTCTACAACGAAAGTTATTGTTACATATCTATTATAATGTACAAGAATGCATTGAATTATGTTGAAATATTAAATAACAATGAGTCAAAATCTCAGATATATAAGTTGTTGGGAAATTCTTACCAACTTTTCAATATATCAGACAGTGCTTTGTATTATTATAATAAATCATTAGAGACAAATACCATCCTTTCAAATAAGTTGGATGTTGAAAAAAGTATTGCTCTGATATTGTATAACGAAGGAAAAAGAGATAGTGCTTATCATATCATAAAAAACAACTTAAATAAAACAAGCAATGAAAATGTGAAATACTCATATCATTGCCTCTTGGGTAATTTCTACTATAATGATAAAGCATACGATTCTGCTTTATATTATTTAGAAACTAGTTTGGACAATCATATTATAACTCAGAAGATTGCTTTCACAACCATGCTTTCAGCTATATATAATTCATTGGGAAATTATGAAAAGCGAGCATATTATGATAATATTTCCTCCAAATTGTTTATAAATAACACTAATAAGGAAATTGACAAATCCCAACTTCAAACACTTTATAATGATTATAACAAAAGAAAAATCGAAAAGGAAAAATCTATCGATAGAAAAAAGAAAAGGAATAAGACTATAATAATTAGCATTATTACCATAGTTGTAGTAATATATGTAATAGTATATATTAGGCATAAATATAGAAAGCAGAATGATAAATTGAATAAGAAAATTGATGGTTATGCCAATGAAAATAAACAGTTGATAGAAGTTTTTCAAAAAACAAATAGCAAGAAAGACAGAATCATCAAGCAGCAGAAAAAGGAAATCAGTGAGATAAAAAATCAACTAAACAGAAAAAGCGATATTGATATTGAGGCTTACTATAATTCAGAAATATGTAAAAATATATCAGGCAGAAAAGAATCTGAGTTAACACCATTGACAAACAAAGAGCTTGCCCTTCTATTAGAAGCAGCCGACAAAAATCTTGGAAACATCTCGTCACGATTGTGTGAGCAAATACCATCATTAAACAAAAATGACATCTACACAATTTGTCTTATTATTCTGAATATTGAAAAGAACAAATTTCCATATCTTTTAGGAAGAGATAGAAAGACAATTTATGATAGACTGAATAAGATTAAAACACAAATGAATTTAGGTCCCAAACAAGATTTGTTTATTCATATAAGAGATACTTATATTAATTGATTTATGTCATTTTATAATAGTGATTTAATCAAAAATAATATACATTTTACCCCCCCAGATATAATTAATGCTAAATATCAATATGTTACGATAAATAGTAACACCCCAAAACACCCCAACATTTTTCTTGACATTAGAGTAATTAGTCTTTTTATTTATGAGAAAATTTTAATGCAAATAAAAATGAAAAAGACTTTAACTTTAATTGTGTTGCTGCAATTAGGGATAATAGCAGGAGCAACAGAAAATTCCACAAGAGAAGAGGTAAATGTTATTTTAATTAAGGAATGTAATATTAACGGTTCTAGCTATCGTCACCAATCCATCTCGGCTGACATTACCGGAAACACTTTAACTATTACCTTTAACGAAAATGTGGGAATAGCTCACATTGTTATTAAGGATTCCAATGGTGTTTACATCGACAGAGAGAATGTCTTCTCAACACCAGATTACGCTACTTTCTATATTAATGATGCCGGCTATTACAGAATGGACATCACATTAAGCAATGGCGAGCAGTATTATGGATACTTTAGAGTGGAAAATTGAAAAATGAAAACTGAAAATTATGAGGACTAACCTTTTTATCTTAGGGAAAAACAAGTTCATCAAACAACAGTCTCTGTAAAGGAGATTCGCTTGAAAATGTTATTTACAGAGATATTAATGGAACTAAAATAATCTAAACTAATTATTAACATAAAATTACAAAATTATGAAAAAGATATTATTGATTATAGTTTTAATTATTTCATCAATGATTGTAAAATCACAGTCTGTAGTCAAGTATGAAAGATTTGTTGATGATGGTCATGTCTGGCATAATTGTACAAGAGCACTTGAAACATCTGATGGAAATATCATTATGATGGAAGAATGCATCAATGCGACAACAGATTTTTCT
>JAZLEF010000152.1:0-19544 GCA_045615125.1 Bacteroidales bacterium | reverse complement strand
CATCCTGTGAATAGAACTGATGAGGTAATACACAAAGACACGAGAACTGTCCATCTTCAAAAAGATTCACTTTTCCCGATTCATAAAAAACTGCAAATCGTCTCTCGTCAACACGTTGAATAATTGTTGCATCGTCAGCCTCATCGTGATAACTGGTTTGTCTTCCATTTGTCAGGTCATAGAGATTGACAGTTTTCTTTTTAGGATTTGTCCAATACAGTATATGATCGAATATCGCCATGCTGCTAATGTAATCTTCCATGAGCAGTGATGATGATAAGTCTTTGCAGTTCATCACATACAATCCGGACTTTTCATCGAAATCCATCAGCCCCTCGACATAATAGACATTTTCTTCAAAGGCTGCGTATGCCGATGGATCCTGGTCCATTATAATAGATCTACTATTCTCTAGATTTGTATAAATCCAATCCGCTGAATCCGAAAAGCCATTCCCAGTCGAAAACATGAACAGATTTTTATCGAACAATATATCAGAAATCCTCGCCATATCGAGGTGCAGGTCCTAGCCGACCATCACGGCAATATCATTCATCTCTACGAACGTGAATGCTCCGTGCAGCGACGCTATCAGAAAGTCATTGAAGAATCTCCTTCTCCAACATTGACAGAAGAAAGACGTCAGGCTATATGCAAGACAGCCGTCGCAATTTGTAAGTCGATGAACTACAGAAACGCCGGTACAGTGGAGTTTATCCTCGACGAGAATCAGAACTTCTACTTCCTCGAGATGAATACTCGTATCCAGGTGGAACATCCTGTTACAGAACAAAGGACAGGCATCGACATAGTAGAAGAACAGATACGTATAGCACGCGGCAAGGTGATGGGCTACACTCAAGACTCTATTGTAGCCAACGGTCACGCCATAGAATGCCGTATCTACGCTGAAGACCCGGAAAATAATTTCATGCCAGCACCAGCTGAGCTTACATTATACCACGAACCTAAGATGCGCGGCGTCAGAATTGACAGCAGCATCGACCGACCAACAGTAATTTCCGATAGCTACGACCCTATGATAAGCAAACTGATATGTCACGGAAAGACAAGAGAGTCGGCTATCGAGATAACCAAAAACGCACTTAAGAACTATATCGTTCAGACAAGAAAAACCAATATACCTTATCTTCAAAGCATTATCGACAACGAAGATTTCCTTAACAACAAAATAGATACTTCTTATTGCGAGAAACATCAGAAGGAACTCGTTGAGTCGATGCATCAGATGCGCGATGACATCAAGAAAGAAGACGTGGCAGCATTGTTCCTCTTCTACGACTTTAACAAGTTGTATCTTGAAAACAAGAACATAGACAATGTCTGGGAAGAGATAGGCTATTGGAGATTTAATATGAATATTGATGTCGTTGTGAGCTGTCAGCATTCAGCTATTAGCAATCAGCAGTGTGAGACGTTTCATGTGCGTGTTGACCGCATCAATCGTAAGTCGTTGCATTGTGTCATCAACGAACAGCCATACGAAGTCTTGTTATCGCAAAATGGCGGCGGCATCAACAAAGTTATCATCAATGGCATGACGGAGTCGGTATTTGTCTCGGAGACGAGCGACAATAACTATTGCGTTCACTTCAAGGGATTGGATTTCATCTGTCGTCGTAATGATGAACTTAACTATACAAAAGACTATTCCAATATAGATACTAAAAACAACGACATGACATATTGCTCACCAATGCCGGGCAAGGTTATCAAAGTCAATGTCAAGGAAGGCGATGAGGTGAAAGAAGGTGATGTGTTATGTGTTGTTGAGGCAATGAAAATGGAAAACAATATAAAGGCGATGACATCAGCTAAAGTGGCTAAGGTATTCGTCAATGAAGGTGATAAAGTAGATGTTAAAACAATTTTGATAGAATTAGTATTATGAATTTTGATTTGACAAAACAACAGATAGAGTTTCGTGAGAAGGTACGTGACTTTGCGGAACGTGAAGTTAAAGCGGTTGCAGCTTACAACGACGAGAACGAAATCTTCGATGTTGAGCTGACAAAGAAAATGGCAGATCTTGGTCTCCTCGGAATCTGCGTCCCTAAAGAATACGGTGGACAAGAACTCGATACTCTTTCTTATATTATCGCTGTTGAAGAACTTGCAAGGATAGACGGTTCAACAGCAGCTACTATTGCAGCAGACAACTCATTAGGCATCAGCCCTATTAAAGAATACGGAACCAAAGAACAAAAAGAGAAATATCTTCCTCGTCTTTGCAAGACACATCTCTGGGGATTCGGCTTGACAGAAGAAAACGCTGGCTGTGACTCTCGTGGCACACAATCGACAGCACGTCAGGAAGGCGACAGCTGGATCGTCAACGGCTCCAAGATTTTCATCACCAACAGTGCAACACCGATGACATTGGGTAGCACCATACAAGTAATCTCAGGAGAGAAAAACGGTAAGCCAGAATTTACAACATTCCTCATCGAAAACGATACTGAAGGCTTCGCACAAGAAGCTATGAATCGTAAGATGATGTGGCGCGCTTCCAACACAGGAAAACTCACCTTTGAAAACGTAGTGCTTCCAAAAGAAAATATGCTCGGAATACCAGGACAAGGCTCTCATATCATGTTGTCTACATTAGACGGAGGCCGTCTTTCTATAGCCGCTATGGGATTGGGCTGCGCTCAAGGTGCATACGAAATGGCTCTTGCTTATTCACAGAAAAGAGAACAATTCGGTAAGCCTGTATGTAAGTTCCAAGCTGTCAGCTTTAAACTTGCCGACATGGCGATGAAGATTGAAGCTGCACGTTGTCTCCTCTACAAAGCATGTAGAATAAAAGACGCAGGATTGCCTTACGGTAAAGAAGCAGCGATGGCTAAATTGTACTGTTCAGAAGTGGCAGCGGAAGTATGCGATAACGCTGTTCAGGTGATGGGCGGTCATGGATTGTTAAAAGACTTTAACATGGAACGATTCTATCGCGACCAAAGAATATTGCAGATAGGAGAGGGAACATCAGAGATTTTACGACTCGTCATCTCAAGATATATAGGTTGTTAACGAAATGAAGTTTAATATAAATATTTAGAGTTATGAATAAATTAGAACAAATGTTTGAAGTATTGCGTAGCCGTCCAAAGAAACGTTTGGCAGCAGCTTACGCAAATGATGACCACACAATCTGCGCTGTTAGTGCAGCTATCGACAATGGTTTAATCGAAGGTATCTTATGTGGTGATAAAGATGTTATCGCTAAGGTTTGCGAAGCAGAAAACATCGACATCAATAAGTTTACTATCGTTCACGAACCAGACGAAGTAAAAGCAGCTACTAAGGCTTGTGACCTTATCAACGCAGGTGAAGCTGACATCATGATGAAGGGTCTCCTCTCAACAGATAAATACATGCGCGCTATCTTGAACAAAGAACGCGGATTATGCCCTCCTAATGCAACATTAGCTCACGTTTGTGCAATAGAAAATCCTAACTATCATAAATTATTAATAGCTAGTGACTGCGCAATCATCCCAGCTCCTGACTTCAAACAAAAACAAACATTATTGAAATATTTAGTATCAACAGCTAATGCTTTAGATATCAAGAATCCTAAGTTGGCTGTTATCACTGCTACAGAACAAATGCTCGTTGGTATGCAAGCATGTGTTGACGCAGCTCTCATCACTAAGATGGCAGAACGCGGTCAGATTAAAGGTTGCGTCGTTGACGGACCAATCTCATTAGACCTCGCTATCGACGCTGAAGCAGTAGCTATCAAAGGTTTCAAGAGCCCTGTAGCTGGCGACGCCGACTGTCTCTTATTCCCATGCATCGAAGCAGCTAACGTATTCTACAAATGTAACAGCAAGTTCGACCACGCTGAAGTAGCAGCAGTCGTTATGGGTGCTAAGGTTCCATGCGTATTGTCATCACGCGGCGATTCATCACAAACTAAATTATATTCAATAGCTTTAGCAGCTTTATTAGCAAAATAATAATATAAATATAAAAAAATTAAACACTATGAGTCATAAATTATTAATCATCAACCCAGGTTCAACATCAACAAAGATCGCTGTTTTCTTAGACAAAGAATGTGTATTCAAGACAAACATCAAACATTCTGCAGAAGAAATAGCTCCATTTGAACATATCGCTGACCAATATCATTTCCGTAAAGACGTTATCCTTAACACTTTGAAAGAAGCTGGTATCGAGCTCAACGACCTTTCAATGGTTGTTGGTCGTGGTGGTTTGTTGAAACCTCTCACATCAGGTATATACGAAGTTAACGAAGCAATGAAACGCGACTTAGTCAACAGCCCTGTTGGTGAACACGCTTGTAACCTCGGTGGTTTAATCGCTGACGACATCGCTAAGTCAGTTGGTGTTAAGGCTTATATCGCCGACCCTGTTATCGTTGACGAAATGGAAGACGTAGCACGTTTCTCAGGTCATCCTGCATTCCCACGTATGTCAGTGTTCCACGCTTTGAACCAAAAGATGATTGCTCGTCAACATGCAGCAGCAGTTGGTAAGAAATATGAAGAATTGAACCTCATCGGTATTCACCTCGGTGGCGGTATCTCTGTAGCAGCTCATAAAAAAGGTCGTGTTGTTGACGTCAACAACGCATTGAACGGTGACGGTCCTTTCACACCAGAACGTTCAGGCGCATTGCCATCAGGTCCTCTTATGAACGCTTGCTTCAGCGGTAAATATACTAAGAAAGAAATAGACCTCATGCTCAAAGGTCAAGGCGGATTTGTTGCTTACCTCGGCACTAACGACGCTATGGAAGTAGAAAACCAAGTTAAAGCTGGTAACAAAGAATGGGAACTCGTCTATCGCGCTATGGCTTATCAAGTAGCTAAAGAAGTCGGCGGTCTCGCAGCATCAGCATTCAGCATGAACGTTGACGCTATCTTCGTTACAGGCGGTATGGCTTACGACAAGAACTTCTGCAAGATCTTGGACAGCCACCTCGGCAAGATAGCTCCAGTATGTGTATATCCTGGCGAAGACGAAATGATGGCCTTGACATTGAACGGTCTCATGGTCCTCAATGGTGAAACAGTAGCTAAGATTTACGAATAAAAAAAAGAGCCGTAAGGCTCTTTTTTTTATCATCTTTTTTTATATTCAAGCATTTTTCTTCTTGGAGAATAAGAAAATCAATAAACTTCCTAAGATACCCGCTGATAGTGATGCTGCCAAGACAGCTATCTTACCTAATGAACGAAGATGGTATGTAACTTCAGGAAGTAACTCGCCAAATGACAAAGTGTCGACGAAGATTGACATTGTGAAACCGATACCACCTAGACAAGCTACAGCGAATAACATCTTCCATGAAGCGCCGTCTGGCATCGCGCCTACTTTCAACTTGATAGCAATCCAGCTTGCTAAAGTGATGCCGATAGGCTTGCCGAGTAACAATCCCAAGTAAATACCTATTCCTACAGAGCCAATCTCAGGAGAGTATTGGAAGAAGTTGAGGTAACTCAATCCTGGTATTTCTACGCCCGCATTGGCGATGGCGAATACTGGCATGATGACGAAGTTGACCCAAGGATTCAGGGCGTGTTCCAAACGATAGCTCATGCCAACAGTACCTCTTGCAACGTGGCTGATGTTTCTGAGACATGTGCGCTGGTTTTCGTTAGGAGAAATATCGCTGTCGGAATGTTTAACTATTAAGTTGTGATAATGAGCTGTCTTTCTCTCGAAATAAGAACGTCTGTAACGAGCATCCATAGGAATCATCATTGCCATGACTACTCCCGACATCGTTGCGTGTATGCCTGCATAATAGAACAAAAACCACACGCCTACGGCAGGGACGAGATAGAATATCATACGTTTCTCACCCATTTTGTTAAGTAAGAAAACAAAACCTATCAGCATTAAAGCTGCTAATAATAATGTTCCGTTGATGCTGCCGCCGTAGAAGAATGCTACGACCAAGATGGCTCCTAAGTCGTCGGCTATGGCGAGAGCTGTCAGGAATATCTTTAATGAAACTGGAACTCTGTCGCCGAGTATCGACATGATACCGACGGCAAAGGCAATGTCGGTAGCTGTAGGTATTCCCCATCCGCTAGCGGCATCGGTGCCAGCATTGACGCATGAGTATATAAGAGCAGGCATGAGCATACCGCCAGCTGCGGCAATGACAGGAAGCATGGCTTTCTTGACGTTTGAGAGTTCTCCACATACTATCTCACGTTTTATCTCGAGACCGACGGTGAAGAAAAAGACAACCATCAGTATGTCGTTGATGAACTTCTCGACAGTCATGTCTTTAGGGAAGATCCAGCTTTCACCATGTGGACTTTGGACTGTGATGGAGAGACTGGTCTCTAAAAATGCATGATAGATTTCTTTTGTAAAAGGAAGGTTTGCTAACAACATTGCGATGACAACACTTGTCATAAGAAGTACACCTGATATCCAAGGCTTGCCCATGAGGCGAGCGCGGCCTATCTCGATGGTGTACTGATACTTGATGCGCGAGTAATGTGGAATAATTCTCATAATTGTTTTTTTAAAAATATTGTCTTAAAAAATAAAAAGACCACTTATTCATATATTATTATTAAATAAATGGACTTTAAAATTTCTGTGCACAAAAGTAGTAAATATTTTTTTTGATAAAACATATAATGATGAATAAAAAATCGTATCTTTGCACATCAAAATGATGGGGCATTAGCTCAGTTGGCTAGAGCGTTTGACTGGCAGTCAAGAGGTCATGAGTTCGATTCTCATATGCTCCACACTTATTCAGATTCTAAATAATTCTCGTTAATGTCACGGAAATCTCCAACATTAACGAGTTTTTTTTCTTCTAACGTGATGAAAGTAGGGAACCTTCCTAATGTGATGTCGATGGCTTCATGTGGCATGATGTGCCAATAGGAATAATCTTCGGTTAATGTCTCTTCTCTGAAATTTAAAATGCCTTCACGACTTCCCCAGATGAATATCTTTACATTGTCGTGACTGATATCGTTTCTGCTCATCATCATAGAAAGTTTTTTCACGCCTAAACGGCAATATTTACATCCTGAACTGACGATGACAATCATCTGGCGTCCTTCTATATCAATGACGGCAGTGGAGTCAAAAACGATGTCGTTGTCAATAAAATCCATTTTAACGACCTTGTCAAAGGATTCATATAAATCTATACTGCTTATTTCTTTGTCGGATGAATAAACCATCTTGTAAACGGAGTCCATCGGTGTTACAACAAAAGGAATTATTATGGCAGCAGATATGATGACAACTTTAAAACAAGTAGAATCTATAATCTTACTTGTAGTCTTGTTGTCCTGTGGTCTTGTAGTCTTAACAAAAAACAACAAGACTATGATAACGATATTTTTTATTATAGATTCAATAGGGCTTAGTTCCACGATGTCGCCAAAACAATGGCAGTTGCTGTCGTTCCTGAATATTGATACGAACAATAAGAATAAGGTGAAAATTATCTGTAATGACAGTGTGACTCGCCATGTAGCTTTATAATATAATTTAAATATTAGAGCCAGACCTATGATGAGTTCACCAGCGATTAATAACCTTGAGAAAAGTGTCGTCAGTAGGAAGTTGAAAATATTGAAGCTGTATATATAAATCTCGAACTTGTCGATAGATAATAATTTAAGTATGGCAGCTATGATGAACACGCTGCCAATACTAACTCTAGTCGTTATTTTGAAAAAATCTATCTTCAATTTTTTTAATTTGCACGATTGGTGTTTTCATTCAGTGCGTCGTAAATCAATTTCTTGATTCGTAATGTCTCTTCTATGAGATGAGATTTTTCTTTAGTGTTGCCGATATCTTGTAATTCTAATCTTTTCTTTCTTACGAGCTTGAATTTCATATCATCGATATCACCGTTAACTTTTATTCCAAAAGGTTTCAAAAACCATGGATTTGACATACCAAGTTTATAGTTGAAGGTCATGTTGAGGTTGTGGCGTCCGCTTACGATAGCTTGATATTTGTCCAAGGTAATGAGAGTAGGATAGACGTCTATTTCATTTTTGAATGCTGTAACTTCTACGTTAAGTTCGTCAATCTTATTATGGTCTTTATCTTTGAAGTTGAGCAATCGTGCTATCCTTCTGAAAGTCTTGTTATCGAGTACTACCAAGTCTTTACCATATATTGCTGTTGCTCCTCTTAATGTTGAGACTTTCATTTCATAATTAGATTTTAAATATGTCTCAGCTGCTATATGGAATTCTGCTTTACCTGCGAAGGCACTCAACATAGGGATGATGGTGTCGAGTTCCGGTATGATGTCAATCATCTCAGCGATGTCGATGTCGAGGAGGTGGAAGTCGAAGCCGAGGTAGAGGTGATTTCTTCGTGGCGATTTATACATCGCTGTCAGCATCATTGTAGCGGCATCGCTAGTGAAACCTACTTCTTGTAATACCAAGACACCGTTTTTAACAGTGACGCCACCGCCAATATTAGAGATATTCATTTTACCTGCTACGGCTTTGTCAATATTAGTGTTCAATGTGACGTCAATTCCGAGAGGAACCATGAAAGGCTCTTGTTCTTTCGTGATAGTGTCGGCTACAGCAACTTCATCGGCTACCATTGTGGTGTCGCCCATGCCGCTGAATAACTCCATG
Source organism: Bacteroidales bacterium (assembly GCA_045615125.1). Lineage (GTDB taxonomy): Bacteria > Bacteroidota > Bacteroidia > Bacteroidales > F082 > Limimorpha. The sequence continues at coordinate 10,896 of JAZLEF010000152.1, read as the reverse complement.
ATTTCATTGACATTGGTATAATGTGAGTTGAAGTCAAGCTGACCTTTAAGCAGTTTTTCTCTTCTTATGAATTCATCGACATTAGTGAATGTTCCTTGCAACTCGAAGTCGGAATTGCCTAATATGATACTACTGTTGTTAATGACGATGCCAGTATTATCGTAGTTGAAATCTATAGAAGGGATGTATATCGGAGTACTTATATCGCTCATGGAGAATACAGCATTATTAAGTTTTATGCCTGCATGAGGATTCCATTGTAGGAGGAGACGCTCTTGGTCATCGTCGTATTCTGCTGATACGTTGAAGTTCAATTTCTCGGTCTCGAAATTCATCTCTTCACCCATGTTGAAAGCTAGGCTGTCGCCAGAATATACTGCAATATAAGAAGCGTCCTTGCTGTTTTCTTTCATGAACATAGCAACTGTTCCTGAAGGATTGTTGGAGAAGAAACTCATGTCGTCCATAGAGGCATCTATTCTCGAGAAGTTGTAGTCAGCATAGACCGACATTGGTACTGTTTCATTTAATATGTTGGATATTTGTGTATTGATATTATAGTCTTTAAGACTTGCTACTATCATATCAGATACTTGTGCGTCGAAGTTGGCTCCGCTTATTTTAAGAGCTGCTAAGCTGTTTGTGAGTTCTTCTGAAGCTGTGTTAGGTAAAGTGAGGTCTATATTCAACTTATCACTGTTAACAATGATAGTGTCACAATAAACCACGTTCATGTTTTCCCATTGCATATTGCCGTTCACTTTGGCTTTCATGAAATCCATCGTTGTGAGCTGTTGGCTGTTGACTTTTGCATTACCGTTAAGTCTCACCATACCTTTGGCAATTATTCCTTCTGGTATGAACGACTGAAGTTCATCGAGGTCGGCATTAGCTTTGAGATTGATGTCGCAATACATCTTATCCATCACGTCTTTTATTGTTCCTGAGAGGGATATTGATGAATTTGACATATTTGCATTGAACGAGTTAAGATATATGTTGGATTTGTCATTAAGGTCGATTTCAGCTTTAAATGAAGTGTTAAGATTGGTTATTGGATAAGGTAACATTTCTGGCATTGCCAGCATGCCGTTGTTGAAGAGTATTTGAGCATTGACTTTAGGCATTGAGTTTTCGTTGTATGTGCCTTTCACTTCAGTGGAGAGTTGAAGTTCGCCGTCAGTGTCAATGCCGGCGAGTAATTCTTCGCGCATCGAAGCTGGTATCAGCTCGATGAGTTCTTTTACTATTAAGGTATTTGTTTTGATGTTGAGGTCGAGATTGATGTCGTCGTCTGGCATTGATGCTGTTCCGACGAAATCGATGAAGATGTTGTTAAGAGCAAATTGTGAGTTGCCGAATTCTACATCCATGGAGCTCAATGTGGCTTTGAGTGGAGATATGAATCTGATGTCGGCTTTGTTGACTAAGGTCTCGTCATCCATGACAAACGACAAATCGTCAGCGGCACATTGGACGGTGCCGTTTACCTTGTCGTAGTCGTTGATGCTGCCTTTATATTTTAATGAGAGAGAGTTTATCTCAGCGATTTGTCCTTCGCTTTCATAATAAAGAACAGAAGAAGCCAGGTCGATGTCGGCTTTGACGTCGTCGCCAATCATCTCCATAGCTCCTTCTGCTTTTAATTTGTCAAGTTTTACTGCCAAAGATATAGAATCTGTCACTTGTCTGTAATCGATATGATCTAAAGACACATTAATATTTCCGGCTAAGATTTCATCTTTTAATTTTCCTTTTCCTGTCATATCCAATCCTTTGATATTGGCTGACATGCCTTGTGAGAGGTCGGTGTAATTCAGGTCGATGCCATTAAAATTCAGCATGGTCAAATCAATGGCGTAAGTAAACTCCGAGCTAGTCTCTAAGGTGTCGGGTTCTGAAGGAGGGAAAATATCCAGATTAGTGTTACCTTGTTCATCGATGAAGAGGTTTACACAACCACCAGTCAACCTACATTTATCGATGAAGATCTGATTGTCTGATAAGAATTTTTCGATGTCCACTGTAACAACACATTCATCAATATAAGCCAAGGTATCTGATGGGCTTCCAACCATCGGATTGATGAGCGCGACATCCTCGATTTCGATTCCAACAAAAGGGAAGGAACTAAAAACGGTGAGGTCTGCTTTGTTTATATTGAAGTCGCAGTTGATGAAGTTAGGGGCTTGATTCCTTACTATTGATGTTAATCGTGCTGGAGTCACCACAAACCAGCAAGCAATTACTACTGTCAATAATATGAGTCCGACCAAGGAACCCAGACTTATCAGTGTTATCTTCAGTGGCTTCTTCATAATTATTCTGCTCTAATGAGGTTGTAGGTAGCTCTTAAACCGTCGTTGTTGTATCTGAAATTAGTTGCACTAAGTTCTAAGATTTTACAATACTGAGGTACAATACCACCTATTTCCATTTCGTAATACTTAATGAATTTGTCATCGGTAGCTTCATCAAATTCCCATGTAAACAATGAAGCTTCTTCTTCTTGGACATCGTCCTTAAGGTCCCACTCTTTGCCGGTACCGTCAGTATAATATACTTCGAAATATGTACTGTCGTTGGTCATCCATTTACCGACAAGCTGTGATTTGTCAATCTTAATGTCGTCAGAACCGGTTCCGCCACATGAGGTGAAGAAAACGGCTAAGAACAACATTGCTATAAAACCTAACTTTTTCATATTAATATTTTTTTAAAATATTCTTATTTAGCTGCAATCATTTCGATTTCTACGAGAACTTCTTTAGGAAGTGTTCTTACTGCGAAAGCTGCTCTTGCAGGAGGGTTTTGTGCGAAACGTTTGCCATAGACCTCGTTCATTGCTGCGAAGTTAGCCATATCGCTGAGCAAACATGTTGATTTCACTACGTCGTCGAAGGTGTAGCCTGCTTCTGTCAAGATACCTTCGAGGTTCTTCATGACTTGTTCTGTTTGTTCGTAGATACCGCCTTCAACGATATTGCCTGTTTCAGGATTGATAGGAATCTGACCTGAAATAAACAACATACCGTTTACCTCAATGGCCTGACTGTAAGGACCAATTGCACCCGGTGCGTTTTTTGTTGCGATTACTTTTTTCATTTTCTTAATTTATTGGTTAAACAATTATTTCATCCATTTGTTAAACTCGTTCATACGTTCTGTCACCTTTCTGATGTAGTTTTGTGTCTCAGGAAGTAACTTCTTTTCGAAATATTTGAAAAGTTCTTCGTATGACATAGCGTTGATTTGTGGGATAGCCTTTGAGATATTGGTGTCGCCGCGTAATGCTCTTGCCACGTTGCCGGCTCCTGTGTTGTATGATGCTATCACGCATAAGTTCTGACTGTCGGAATTTTCTACTTTGGTGTAGTAGCGTTTCTTTAAGAGATGGAGATAATAGACTCCCATCTCGATATTGTTTTCTGGTTCGTAGAGGTAGTTGGCTGTTGGCTTTGTGAAAGATTTCTTAAGACCTTGTGCGCAGTCTTGTCCTGCTGAGTTTGGTACAATCTGCATTAAACCGTATGCTGGTACGTGTGACTTGGCTTTTGGATTGAATGCCGACTCTGTCTGCATGACAGCGTATGCCATGGCTGGGTCAACATTATATTGGATACAATATTTCTCTACTTCGTTTTTGTATTTCTCAGCTCTTGTTCTGATATGGTCAGGAGCTAAGTCTAATTTCACGGTGATGACCTGACGTGTCTCTCCGTCGTCGCCTTTTATTTCTTTCTTCTCTATCTTGACTTCTTCTGCTATCTCTTTTACGCTTTGGTCGATATTGTCTTTGGTGACAACATTGCCTGAAGGTGTGACAACTTGGTTTTCAAGTACCGCTGTCTCTTGTAATGGGACGGCTTTTTCTTTTGATGAGTCATAGTCTTTGCTCTTGCCCTTGTTGACGATGAGCTCCTTGAGCTTGTCTTCTACCTTTTTCTCTATTTTGTTGTCAGACTTGGCTTCTTCTTTTGTTACTATGATTTCTATTGTAGCTTCACCTTTCTCCATGTCTACAGAGCTTCTGCTTTTGCCGTCTTCAGAATATTCTACCCAGTCTTTGTTAGTGCTTTCTATGAAGTTGTTGCTGCCCCATAAATCTTTTGTTTGTTTCAAGAACTTATCGTATGCTTCTTTCTCAGCTTTTAGATAGTCTAAATATTCTTTTTCTAATTCACGGAACAATATGCTGTCATTTTGTTTCATCTTTTTCATGCTTTCTTCTTGCTCTTTCTTGAATCTTTCAAAGTCTGATTCTACTTGAGCAAAGGCGATGCAATGACTAAAAACCATTAACAATAGGATAAACTTTCTCATAACTTCATTATTTAATTTACCCTGCAAATGTAAAATAAAAACTTTACAAAACAAAAAACTTTTAAAGTTAATTGTTAACACTTTAAAAGATTTTTTTGTTTATAACTTTGTGTTATGGTATTAATTGTCGCGGTAGTCTTTCTTTTTAGAAAGTTTCAAATCTTGCAATGCGGCGGCTTTGACATTAATTGTAAAGTTCCAGCTTTTGTATGTTCCGAGAGGAATCCAATTGAAACGCATCTCCCAGCAGTGGAGGTCTCTGTATATGGTGAATGATGTGTATGAAAGTTTCTTGAGTTCGAAGTCCCATCCTGTCTGCACCGACACTTTCCACTTAGGTGTGAGGTTGATATTGCCGTTGACGCCAAGTGTCTGTATGGTTTTTCTGTTATCTTGCATGAGATAATTGAAATATGTGAGGTTGTTCGACAGAGTAAGGTTGTAGCTCAGCGACAGAGCCCATTGTGTGGTCCAGTCGATATAGTCTTCAGGGTTGTTGCGTATATCGTCCATCTCTTGTTCCGACGCCAATGGTGACGAGTTGAGCTGTCGTTTGTTGGTTTTGTCAGAGCCTTTTTTCTTGAAGGTGTCGTTGTTGATAGAGTAGTTGATGCTGAAGTTCCACGACACGCTGTTTTTTCTGAAGAGACGTTTGTTGACATCCCATTCAAATTGATTGAGCTGTTTCTTTCCTAATGAGTCGAGGATATAAGGGTCCCATATACTCGAATATCTGACGGAGAGGTTCTTGAATAATGTTGTTCTTCCGTTGACCGACAGATACGAGAAGTTAAGGGAGTCTTTGGCGATGTCGTAGCTGCCGCTGAAGCTGAGGTCTTCGATGAGTTTCACCTTCTTCATACCTGTGATGGTGTCTTTCTTCGACGGCACTTTTATCTCCAAATTGTTGCCAAGGCTGTAGTTGATACGTCCTGCTTCGCCTGATGGCGGAGAACCGTAAATGTTGCCTTGGAACATAGAATATAGCTGTTCGATGCCGTTGGCATCATAATATGTGTCATAATAGTTCCAGAAGTCTTTGGAGAAATCGGGGTTGTAGGAAAGTCCTATTGAAGGCGTGACAACGTGACGTATCGCTCTGATAGGTCCTTTCTTGAAATTGACCTGACCGTATAATTTGGTTGTCAAGGTGCTCGACACGTCAAAGCTGAACACATTTCTGAATTGGTTGATGGTGTCGGTTTTCACATAACCGCCGGCAGGCATGCTGCTGTCGTCAATCCATTGTTTTTCAAAATATCTGAAATACATTCTGTCGAGTAATGTAGCTGACGTGGTCCAAGTGATGTGCTTGAATAATTTGATAGGCATACTAATCGGTATTCTGTGTTGTATACCGTTTTGCACGTTGTTGAGCCAGTTGGGCTTGAAGTAGAGGCTGTCGGGCATACTAGCATAGTTCTTTGCGTTGGCGGTATAGCTGATGTAGAGGTCTTTGTACCATCTTTTTTTTGCTGGATTGCCGATGTTTTTCAAAGGATAGATACGGCTCATGTTGAGAGTGAGTTCTGGCAATGTCACTGTCATGACACGTGTGAGCGTGTTCTGGCTATGACTTGCGTTGGCGGTGAAGTTGAACAGACTGCCTATGCTTGTCTGATACGCGATACTCGATTGGAAGGTGTTGCTCAGATACTCGTTGGATGAGACAGCGTTGTATTTGTTATAGTTGGAACTCACGATATAAACGTCGGCGGAGAATGACGACTTAGGTCTTGCCTTAGGGTCTTGCTTGTGAACCCAGCGAATCTTGAAGTCGGTGCTTTCATTATAGTCGGCAGAGCCTTTGGTGCCTATCTTATTGACGGCATAGCTTCCTGAGAAGGAGCCGTTGTAGGCGTATCTCTTGTTATAACGCATGGTAGGCTTGATGGCCCAGCTGCCTCTGGTGTATATGTCACCCACGAGCTGAAGGTCTAAATATTCGTTGATACCCCAATAGAAACCTCCGTTCTCTAAGTAAAATCCTCTGTTGGCAGACTCGCCCCACGATGGAACCAAGATACCGTTGCGTTGTCCCTTGCTGTTAGGGAAGATGCCGAAAGGAACACCGATAGGAAGAGGAGTGCCTTCTAACTTGAAGTATGCTGGACCTGTCACGATTTTGTCGTTAGGTATGACCTTAGCCTTGCCAAAATGAAACTCGTAATGTGGATGTTCTGGGTTGCTGCATGTGGTGTAGGAGCCCGACTTGATATTGATGGAGTTGTCTTCCATCTTCTTGATTCTCGTGCCGTGTATGTAACCCATGGCGTCTTCTGTAAACACCTTGGTGATGATACCTTTCTTGGTCTCGAAGTTGAACGTCATCTCTTCGGAGTCGTATTTCTTGCCGTCCTCGAGGAAGACAGGAGTGCCGTATAACTTGCCAGTGGAGTCGAGGAGACCCTTGGCAAAGACGGTGCGTTTTTCGAAATCGAATTCGATGAAGGCAGCCTCTATGGTGATGTCTTCATAAACGACCTTGGCCTCGCCATAATAATAAATCTTGTTGTTCTTGAAATCTTGTACGGTGGAGTCGTTGCACGAACGTTCTATCTTGTCGTCGATGAAACTCTTGTTCTTGGGCTCTTTCTTTTGTGTCGTTTTCTTGTCATTTGGAACTATGCTGTCGGTTTTGACAATAGTGTCAACAACAATGCTGTCGTTTATTTTTACTGTTACGGAGTCTTTTGCTATGCTGTCGAGATGATGTATTTCTACCGTCAGTGTGTCGATGATGGAATCGTTGGTAAGAGTGTCTGACATAACGATAGTGTCTTCATTTTCTTCATTATTATTGACATGTTCGAGAGTCTTACATCCCGATAATATCAACGAGAAGATAAAGAAAAAAGAAAGAAAAAAATTATATGTTCTACTCCTCAACAATTTATTTTATATTTTTGTAAAAAATTTATGCAAATATACGTTTCTTATGCTTAGGTTGCGACTAAATTCTGAAAAACGATTGATTTTATTTTTTCTTATCATGATTTTGAACATGATTTCTTTTGATGATGTTCAAGCTCAGAATAGAAAGAAGATAACAACTGTCGTTATAGATGCTGGTCATGGTGGTAAGGATCCTGGTGCTGTCGGTAGAAAAGCTAAGGAAAAAGACATCACCTTGAGTGTGGCTAAGATGACAGGTGATTATATAAAGAATAATTTCCCTGATGTTAAGGTGTATTATACACGCAGCAGCGATGTCTTCGTTTCTCTTATCAGGAGAGCCCAGATTGCCAATGAGAAAAACGCTGATTTGTTTATATCAATACATTGCAACGCCAATGCTTCCACACAGCCTTGTGGAGTGGAGACCTTCGTGATGGGTGAGCATAGAAACGCCGCTAACCTCGAGGTCGCTAAGTTGGAAAACGCTTCTATCATGTATGAGGAAAACGCGCAGGATGACTACGGCGGATTCAACCCTAACAGCACAGAGGCTTATATCATGCTTAACTTCTTTCAAAGTGAATATAAAAACGCTTCCTTAGATTTGGCTGAGCGTATTCAAGAACAACTCGTCAAAAGAGTGGGAAGAAAAGACAGAGGCGTGCAGCAAGCTGGATTCCTCGTCCTCTATAAGACCGCGATGCCTGCCGTTCTCGTCGAGATAGGTTTCCTGTCTAACCCGGCAGAAGAGAATTTCCTTAGCTCCAAAGACGGCCAGACTTACATAGCATCGGCATTGTATAGAGCCTTCCGCGATTATAAAAACGCTTACGATAAGGAGAATGTAGTTGAAGGTCCGGTGTATGAAAAAAATGAGTCGGCTCAAATCGTTAATGTAGATAAGATTGTTTATAAGGTTCAGATAGAAAGCAGAAGCAGAAAGGTGGATAATCCTTCTCAACATTACAAAGGTTTGGAAAAGGTGGATTACTACGAACATAACGGACAATATAAATATACGGCAGGCGTCTTCGATACAAAAAAAGCTGCCGATGATTATTGTAAGAAAGTTAAAGAAAAAGGATATTCAACAGCATTTGTAATATCGTTTAAAAATGGAATAAGACTATAAAAATATTGTAAGATGAAAGAGAGAACAAAATCAATATTGATAGCATTGTCGTTCCTCGCTGCGATGGGCTTGTTTATTTGGGGATTCAATTTCTTGAAAGGTAAATCGATACTCAATAACCAGCTGGAATTTTATATTGTATGCGAAAATTCTAAAGGCCTGCTGCCTGGCGACCTCGTCACTCTCAACGGTATGCAGGTGGGAACGGTTATATCATTGGAATTTAACCCTAATCAGGATGGAACTATAATAATTGAATTTGTCATCGACGACGATTTGAACATACCTGATAATAGCATCGTCAATCTCGCATCAAGTCTGACTGGTTCCGTCAGCCTCGACATAATGCTAGGAAACTCCAAGAATTATGCTGTCAGCGGCGACACTCTTCGCTCAGGCTACGACAACGGAACAATGGGTATGATAATGGAGACTTTCATTCCTCTTAAAAATAAGCTTGAGTCTCTGCTTGTTTCTCTCAATGACTTGACATACAACCTCAACGATTTACTGAATTCTGAACTTAAAGATAATATCAATAGAGGTGCAAGTAGCTTCGCTTCTACAATGGATAACATCAGTGTCATCTCTTCCGACTTACAGCAGCTGGTGGATAAAGAGAACGGCAAACTTACCAAGGTCGTCAATAATTTAGAAACGATAACAGAAAACGTCGGTACTGTCAGGGACTCTTTGAAGAAGATAGATTACAATCATCTTGTCATGTCTTTGGAAAATTGCATAGTCGAATTTAACACTTTGATAGAAGGTGTCAACAAAGGCGAAGGTACCGCTGGTCTTTTGGTGAAAGATGATAGCTTATATTATAATGTAAACGAAGCAGTGTCAACACTTCAGACAATATTAGAAGAGATAAAAGAAAATCCTAAGAAGATAAAACTTAGCGTTTTTTAAATTAGGAATGAGGAACTGGGAATGAAGAATTACGTTTTGTTGATATTGTTGTTGGTCCTTACAGCTAATGTCTCTGCGCAGAAGAAGACCACGATTCATATCCTTAATGCCGACAGAGCTGATTATGACGAACGTCTCGGTAAGGATGTGCAACGTCTGATTGGTAATGTGGTCATGCGTCAGGATTCTACATATTTCTATAGCGACAGCGCATATTATAACGAGAAGACAAAGTTCTTCGATGGCTTCGGTAATGTACATATCATTGCCAACGATAGCGTTAATATTTATAGCAAACTATTGAAATATAATGGAGAGACTAAGTTTGCCGAGCTTTTCCACGATGTGATTCTTAAAGATGACTCTACCGTCCTTAATACTCAATATATGACTTACGACAGAGTGAATCATCTTGCTACATATCCTAACAGAGGAAGAATAACTCGTAACGACAAGGTGCTCGTAAGCAAGAAAGGTTATTATAGAGACGACATCAAAGTGGTTTATTTCAGGACTGAGGTGGTGGGAACTATGCCCGACTATAAAATCGTTTCCGATACTTTGGTCTACGACACTGAGAATGAAATGATGTATTTCTACGGACCTACCGACATATATAACAAGGAAAATACTTTGTTTGGTAATTATGGCTGGTATAATACCGAGACGGAGCTGGCTTACCTCGACCGTCGTGCAACCTTGAGTAACAAGGAACAATCGATGACTGCCGACACCATGTATTATAACAAGAAGACAGGTTACGCTAAGGCGTTGAGTGATGTTGTTGTAGAAGATACTGTCAACAAGGCTGTCTTGAAAGGTGAATATGCCGAGCTATGGAAGAACCAGGGTAAGTGTATGATAACCGATAATATGAGAGCATATTATTATGAAGAGATTGACACTCTCTTTGCGAAGGCTGACACGGCTTATGTTTATTTTGATACTATCAATAATAATGAGATACAGCGTGTCAAGGCTTTCTATAATGTGAGGTTTTTTAGAAACGATATGCAAGGCAAATGCGACTCCGTCAATTATGTGCTATCCGACTCTACTCTTTATATGAGAGGAGAACCTGTGTTGTGGGCAGAAGATACTCAGATGAGCGGCGACTCTATTAATATAATGTTTAGTAATAAAAAAATAGACAAGCTGATGCTGCGTCCTAACGCCTTCGTTATTCAGCAGGATTCTATCAAAGGATTTAACCAGATTAAAGGCAAACAGATAACTACTTATTTCAAAGGCAATGAGGTTGACCATTTGTTTAATGAAGGTAATGCCGAGACTATCTATTGGCTGAGAGACGACGACGGCAGCTTGATAGGGGTCAACTTCTCACAGTCGACGACGATGGATATTAATATTATTGACAAGCAGATTTCAAATATCAAATTTTATCAGAGTATCAAAGAGACACTTTATCCGGAAGAACAGCTTAAAGAAGAGCAGGAATATCTAAAAGGTTTCTCGTGGCAAGAAAATATCAAGCCGAAGAGAGAAGAGTTTTAGAGATGCCTAAAACACATCAATTCCTTAGCTCCTCAGATTCTTAATTCCTCAGTTCCTTAATTCCCTAAAATCCTAATCTTTTTAAAGCTGTTTCGGCGTTTTCATATCCTTGG
>JAZLEF010000151.1:0-5293 GCA_045615125.1 Bacteroidales bacterium | reverse complement strand
AGCTTCGAAAACGACAAAGCTCAAGTTGTCGTCAATGGTACACAATACGAAGTTGATGTTGAGCGTGAAAAAGAAGAAGCAAAACCTGTTATCGCTCCACGTCCTGCAGCTCCAAAAGCAGCAGCACCTGCAGCAGCTCCAGCAGCAGGCGGTAACGTAGATGGCGTTAAAGCAGTTGCTCCACTTCCAGGTACTATCATGCAAATCTACGTCAACGTTGGCGACCAAGTAAAACGCGGTGATAAGATTTTAATGTACGAAGCAATGAAAATGGAAAACAACTTCTTGGCTGAAGTTGATGGTGTAATCAAAGATATTAAAGTCAGAGTAGGCGATAACGTTCTTCAAGGTGCTGTTTTAGTTGTTATAGGTTAATTTCATACATCATGAAACCTAAGGGAAATACAATTAAAAGAAAAGCCCTCGTCATTTTTACATTAGTAGCTGTGATGTTCGTGCTTCATGCTTTTGTGACTTCTAACGCCACAATGGCTGAGCGCGTCTTCACAGATGCTGTGACAGAAAATGTCGTGAATGAAATAAATATGGCAGAGACATCTGCTGAAACATCGATAGGAGAGGAGATAGGTGCTGGATTAAGCAACTTCTTCGCTTTTACCGGTTTTAAGAATGCAACAAGAGGTAACATAGTTATGATTCTTGTTGCTTTCGTTTTTATATTTCTGGCTATTAAATATGACTTCGAACCTATGCTGCTCATACCTATCGGTGTGGGTATCATAGTGGGTAATATTCCTTTCCTACAGACTTACACATTCAACCTCACCGATGTCTTGTCTCATTTACAAGAACTCGCTGACCAGAATGTGTTACAGTCTGATATCCAAAATGCGCAAGCTCTGATGGTAAGTGTCTTTGGTGGGGAAAATGTTAAATTGGAGCTCAACGATGCTATCGCTCGTTTCAATGAGATGTATGCCAATGGCTCTATCGTTCTCCCTGAAGGTATGGATGAAACATCTGCTTTGGCCACTATCAACGAGGCTTTCAGTTTGAATATCCAGACAGGTATCTATCAACAAGGTTCTGTCTTGAATTACCTTTATTTCGGTGTTCGCCAAGGTATCTATCCTCCGCTTATCTTCTTAGGCATCGGCGCTATGACTGACTTCTCATCACTCATCTCACAGCCTCGTCTTATGATATTGGGTGCTGCTGCACAGTTGGGCGTGTTCCTTACTTTCATAGGCGCATTATACCTCGGCTTCGACCTTAAAGAAGCAGGTGCTATCGGTATCATCGGTGGCGCTGACGGTCCAACAGCTATCTTCTTGTCATCAAAGATGGCTCCTCATCTCCTCGGACCTATCGCTATCGCTGCTTATTCTTATATGGCACTCGTGCCTCTTATCCAGCCTCCTATCATGCGTTTGCTCACAACTCCTAAAGAACGTGTTATCCACATGAAGGCTCCTCGTATGGTAAGTAAGACTGAAAAAGTTTGCTTCCCTATCGTAGGTCTACTTCTTACAACATTCATCAGCCCTTCGGCATTGCCATTGCTCGGTATGTTGTTCTTCGGTAACCTCCTTAAGGAAAGCGGTGTGACAAAACGTCTCGCTAACACAGCAAGCAACGCTCTCATCGACATCGTTACAATATTGTTAGGTCTCACCGTCGGTGCTTCAACACAAGCTGACGTGTTCCTTACAAAAGAGTCATTGTTGATATTCGGTTTGGGAGCTATGTCGTTCATGATAGCAACAGCTGCCGGTGTTCTCGGTGCTAAGTTCATGAACCTCTTCTTGAAAGAAGGCGATAAGATAAATCCTCTCATCGGTAATGCAGGCGTTTCTGCTGTGCCAGACAGTGCACGCGTCTCTCAGGTGGAAGGACAAAAATATGATCCATCAAATCACCTCCTCATGCATGCTATGGCTCCTAACGTGTCGGGTGTTATCGGCTCGGCAGTGGCAGCAGGCGTCTTGATGAGTTTCTTGATGTTATAATCAAAAAAAATAGATACACTTTCAACGGTGTATCTATTTTTTTTCTTTATTTATATTCTGGTTTTAAAATGCCATTCTCATTAAACCATTCTGGCAGACAATATGCAAAACCTTGTCCGCCGTATTTTATCTTGACAATGTCGTGGCGACGACCAGCTAGCTTTACAAGACATTGATTTATCTTAGCTTTGCTCTTTAGTTCGTCAATGAAGATTCCCATCTCCTTGGATTTGACAAATGCTTTGCTGTATATGTCTCTGCTCAATTGAGTCTTGCCACTTTCATTCAAAATGTCTAAAATGATTTTATCCCAGTCGGAAAGAGGATAGGGCTTGCGAGGTGAAGTCTCTTTTTTTCTGTGCCTTGTTGGTTTGGTGAGATATGTGTTGAAGTTGTCTACATTAGTGTTGATGTTGGTTTTCTTTAATAAATCTTCTAACTCATAAATTCTGTTTTCACAAAATGAGATCTTCGCTGATAATTTTCTTACTTCCGCTTTGTATTCGGAAATAAGATCCATGATGTCAGATGTCGTAAGAGAATTTTTAGTCATGTTTTTTAACGTTTTATTGTTTTTAAAATTGAACTGCAAAAATACAATAATATTGTTCAAAAGCCTTAATTTTACTATATTTTTCGTGAATTTGTTGTAATATTATATAAATACATTATTTTTGCATAATAAAGATATAAATATGGCACAGAAAAAAGTACCCCACACTTTTGTTATAGTTTTCTTTATCATAGTGATAGCAGCTATGATGACATGGTTCGTTTCTCCAGGCTATTATGTTAAAGAAAATATTATAGAAAATGGAATTGAAAAAAATGAGTTGAATTTCTATTATCAGGACCAGCTTCCTGAACAATTTAAAGACGATTATCACTCGGAACCCCAGACTTGGCAGGTGTTTTCGGCACTTTTTAAAGGTTTTGAGAAACAAAGTTCCATCATCGTTTTTATCCTCATAATAGGCGGGTCGTTCTGGATAATGAATAAGAGCCATGCCATCGATATGGGAATATTTTCATTCCTCCGATTCACCCGAAAGCTGGAAAACATAAAACTATTTAAGACACTCGGCGTCGATAATATCATCATTACTTTGATAATGCTGCTTTTTAGTCTGTTCGGCGCAGTCTTCGGTATGAGTGAAGAATGTATTGCATTTATCATAATTATTATTCCTTTGGCGATATCTATGGGCTACGATTCTATTGTAGGGGTCTGCATGGTTTATGTGGCGGCGCATGTGGGTTTCGCTGGTGCGATATTGAATCCTTTTACTATTGGCATCGCTCAAGGAATTGCGGAAGTTCCTCTATTCTCAGGAATAGGTTACAGGATATTCTGCTGGGTTGTGATAAATATAATTACGATAGCATTCGTGTTATTGTATGCAAAGAAGGTCAAGAAAAATCCTATGTCGTCTATAATGTATGACGAGGACGCTTATTGGCGTACTCACAGCATAGATGGACAACAAGAACATGAAGCGATAAAAACAAAACAGTCATGGTATGTCTATGCCGCGATTCTTGTCGCAATGACAATATTCTCTTTCTATTATCCGACAACTACATTGAACGTCGGCAACTCGTCAATGACAGCTCCTTTCATTCCAATCTTGACAGCAATCTTCGCGATATTAGGACCATTGTCGTTGAGAAAGACAGTTCATAATTTTATACTTTTGATTTTACTATATACGATAATATATCTTATCGTCGGTGTTATGGGATATGGATGGTATGTGATGGAAATCGCGACATTGTTCCTCGTCATGGGCATTGCGAGCGGTTTGGCGATAGGAAAGACAGCCAGCGACATTGCACGTCTTTTCATCGAAGGTATGAGCGATATCTTGTCGGCGGCGGTCGTCGTGGGTCTCGCAGGCGGCATCGTGATAATACTTCAAGAAGGGGGCATTATTGGTACTATATTATATGGAGTTTCAAAATCAATGACAGATTTAGGCAAGATAGCATCGGTGGAAATAATGTACGCGATACAGACTATTGTTAATGTCGTTATTCCTTCAGGTTCGGCGAAGGCAGCAATCACGATGCCTATCATGGCTCCGTTCAGCGATTTGATTGGAGTTTGCCGTCAGGCAACGGTGATGGCGTTCCAGTTCGGCGACGGATTCACCAATATGATAACACCGACATCAGGAGTTCTCATAGCAGCGCTTGGCGTGGCAAGAGTGCCATATCAGAAATGGTTCAAATGGGCTTGGAAGTTCATCTTGCTGATGATAATATTAGGAGGCCTGCTCTTAATCCCAACAGTGACGATGCCACTTGAAGGATTTTAGGGAAATTGAAAATTGAAAACTGAAAATTAGCTGTCAGCTGTCAGCTATCAGCGTTCAGCTAAATTGAAAGTTCTTAGTTCAACGGCCTTAGCTCACAACCTTAGTAGAGACGTTTCATACGACATCGGAAGTAAACAATATGTCGTTGATGCGTCTTTTTCAGGAGTTCAGGTGTTGAGAATTTGAGGTTCTCGCGTAGAGGTGCACGGACGTGCGACTTTGTAATTAGGAATTAGGAGTTAGGAATTAGGAATTGTGGGAAGTTCTAAAGTACTAAAATTCTAAAAACAAGTCCCGTAAGGGACGATAGTTCCCAGGCAGGTATGAAGAGCGCAACTCGGAATGCCTGCGATTAAAGACCGGATATCAATCAGAGTGCCGAAGGTACGACAGAAAAAATCAATCACGATTCTGTCGCGCCTTCGGCGCTTTGATTTTTTAAAATATTGTTTTGCAGGATTTTTTTAAAGACGCCACGAGGTGACGTCTCTACAGGAATGCTGCAACCCCAAAGATGTTTCTTTAAAATTCTAAAGTTTCTCGCAAAGGCGCAAAGTATCGCAAAGTAATTCTCTGCGTTGCTCTGCGTCTTTGCGAGTTAGGAGTAGGGACGCGGCAAGCCACGTCCGTACAATGCGGTTTTTTAATTCTAAAGTTCGCCACCTTGCGTTAGGGATTGGAGCGGCATCCTTTTGGAGCGTAGCGGAAAAAGATATAGCGGAAAGCCCGACGGCGGAGCCGGAACGCCCAGATAAAGACAAAAGTCTAATGGCTAACGGCTAAAGTTCAAAAAAACATTACTAATACCTCATTTTAAAAAAACTTTAGTCTTTTGCCTTTAGTCTTTTGCCTTTTTTCCTATCTTTGCATTCTTAGAAAAATTAATATAAATCACTATATCATGAACGAAAAATTAAAACAAAAAGACCTTCCTTATTTGGTAGCAGATATGAATCTCGTCGATTGGGGAAGAAAAGAAATAGAAGTATCAGAACATGAAATGCC
>JAZLEF010000150.1:0-9382 GCA_045615125.1 Bacteroidales bacterium | reverse complement strand
ATTGTTTTATTATTTCTAAAGAATTATTAACTCTTTCTTCATCATTGCCTCTTACGATTCCGAAAGGAACATTCATCTTTGTTAATGTGTTTTTATATATCTCGAAAAGTTCCTTGCGTTCTTCAATGTTAGGATTTTCTCTCAATGGGTCGTAAACCCAAGGCAAGTCGATGTCGCAGAGAAGATATAAGTCGAAGTTTTGTCGTCTTAGCAATTCTTCTATCGTATCGTTAGGATGTTTGAAGACATATTCAATCCAAATCTTGCATACGATGATTTCGGTGTCGGCGATGAGTATCTCTGGATTTTTATCTTCTTCTTTTAATATCAATTCATGTTGCTTTTTGGCAATCTCAATGACGTCGTTTTCTGTATATTGACCTTCGAAGTTTTCGAGATAGGTTCTTGAATATTCTGGGATATAACTGACGTTAAAATGTTTCGCTAGCTTTTCTGCTAGCGTTGATTTTCCTGTTGACTCAGGACCGGTGATAGCAATCTTAAACATTTTTCTTGGCCTCCTTGTTCCAGCTGATGTAACCCATTATTGCCAAGACAGTATATGCAACATATTGTATGCTTGTAATATATAATTCATTGTATATGCAAAGCGGAATCAATATTATGTCGGCTGTCAGATAAAATATCCAGTTTTCTACCTTCTTTAGGGATGTTAGCCACATCGCAATCAAACCTAAAGCACTTGTGATATAATCTAATCTTATGGAGATACTTTTAGGTGCGAATATGATGATTAGAAAAAATAATACAGTTTCTGCAAGCCAGATTGTTACTGATTCTTTTTTATTTAAAGTCGTGACTTTTAACTCTTCCGGCTTTGTGTTTTCGTCAATAGACCTTTGCTTTTTCCAGTTCCACCATCCGGAAAGGCTTATCAGGAAATAGAGGAAGTTAATTATGGCATTTGCGAAGAGTCCGTTTTTTATGAATAGAAATACATATAAGAGAACGCTTATAATTCCGATAGGGAAAACCAGAACATTGATTTTCTTGGAATACCAGACGCTGAGCAGACCTGTTGCAACAGCTATAATCTCTATGATTAATTCATAATGCATAATTCATAATTTTAAATCCTCAATTCCTAACAAACATCATCTCATATCAATAACTTCCACATTAGGATATAGACTTTCGTTGAAAGTGAACATGCTGTCAGGAAGATTTTGGTTTGTGGCGAATTTTGTTATTGAATAAACGAATTCGTTGCCGTCGGTGAGGTAGACGTGTATTTTCTTTAACTTAAGATCTTTGCTGTCTACGCTTATTGTTATTTTCTCGAAGGTATCGCCTTCGTTTTCTTTTATCTCTAATGTTTTGACATCGGCTTGGTTATCGTTGACAATATTGACGCTGATGTTTTGTGAGAATGATTCGATGATGGCTAGAGGTGAGTTGTTGTTGTCTTCTGTCACTTCACTTATCATCACTTCTTCCTCATCGATGAGATGAGTCCATAATGTTTCTCCGTCGCTTATCATTTCTTGTCCACCAACATTCAATATGTAAGAGTTGCCTTTCATGGATGCGTATCCGCTCATGCTTTCGTTATATCCAGCATCTTTGTTGATGATATTATAGTTGAATATGATGCTGATGTCGTCGTATGATTTGTTTTTCTCTATTACCGAATTGAGAAATTCCTCGGCGTTTTGAGCTGACACCTTGAAGCTAAGCAATAAGCCTATTATTATTAAAAATGTCTTTTTCATTTTATTTAATTTCAAATTTCATCGTCATTATCCATGTTCAAGTCTTTGAGGAATTGTTCGAGTGCCATTTCATTAGCCACTCTTACCTCACGTTGTTTACTTCCTGCGAAAGGACCAACGATACCGGCTTTTTCAAGTTGGTCGATGATACGTCCAGCTCTGTTATATCCGAGTTTCAGTTTACGCTGCAACATTGAAGTTGAGCCTTGTTGAGTTTGAACGATGATATAAGCAGCTTCTTCGAAGAGAGGGTCGCGTTCGTCAGGGTTGATAGTCTCTTTGCCTCCGCCTTCTTCTTTTTCATCTGGACAGTCAGGGAGGTTGTATGCTTCTGGATAAGCTCTTTGAGAACCGATGAAGTCTGTTATCTCTTCCACTTCAGGGGTGTCGATGAAAGCACATTGGATACGTACCAAATCGTTGCCTGTAGATAACAGCATATCACCGCGACCTATAAGTTGATCTGCTCCGTTATTGTCGAGGATTGTCATTGAGTCAACGCGTGATATGACGCGGAATGCTATACGGGCAGGGAAGTTAGCCTTGATAGAACCTGTGATGATATTGACAGAAGGACGTTGTGTTGCGATGATGAGGTGGATACCGATAGCACGAGCGAGCTGAGCCAGACGTGCGATAGGAGCCTCGACTTCCTTGCCGGCTGTCATGATAAGGTCGGCAAATTCATCAACTACCAAAACGATATAAGGAAGGAATCTGTGTCCTTCGTAAGGATTTAATTTACGAGCGATGAACTTAGCGTTGTATTCCTTGATGTTACGAACTTGAGCGTTTTTCAATAACTCATAACGGTTGTCCATCTCAATACATAATGAGTTGAGTGTACGAACGACTTTTCTTACGTCAGTGATGATGGCTTCTTCAGCATCAGGAAGTTTGGCGAGATAATGTCTTTCGATTTTTTTATAAAGACTCAATTCAACTTTTTTAGGGTCAACGAGGACCAGCTTGAGTTCTGCTGGATGCTTGCTATATAACAATGAAGAAATGATAGCGTTGATACCAACAGACTTACCCTGTCCAGTGGCACCAGCCATAAGGATGTGAGGCATTTTAGCGAGGTCGGCTACATAACTCTCGTTTGAGATAGTCTTGCCAACGCCGAATGGAAGTTCGTATCCGCATTTTTGGAAACGCTCTGAACCCAAGACGCTCTTCATTGAAACAGTCTGTGGTTTTTGGTTTGGAACTTCAATACCCACAGTTCCTTTTCCTGGAATAGGTGCAATGATACGGATACCGATAGCTGAGAGACAAAGCGCGATGTCATCTTGCAGATTCTTAATCTTAGCGATTCTTACTCCGGCAGCTGGAATTATTTCATATAATGTTACGGTTGGACCGATTGTCGCTTTTATCTTTTCAATAGCGATGTTATAGTTTGCCAAAGTGTCGACGATACGTTTCTTGTTGGCTTCAAGTTCTTCTTTGTCGACATTACTTGTGATTTCTCCATAGTCTTTAAGTAAATCCAATGGAGGGAATTTGAAGTTAGAAAGTTCGAGTTTTGGGTCGAAGTCTGTGTCAAGACCGAAGTGCTCACCAATCTCAATAGCTTGTTTCTCTTCGATAGGCTTGGTAATCTCCATGTCAACGTCGTCAGCAGCGTCATTGTTGCCGCTGTCGTCTTTTGCTTCAGATACAGGCTTCTTTGTGACTGGGACAACAGGCTCAAAACCATCGTCATCGTCAGCATCTGTATCTTCTATATCATCATTGCCATTATCAGTCACTTCGTCATTTATAGCAACGTCTGACTTAGAACCAGAACCAGTTGAATCAGTTGAATCAGTTTTTTTACCCTTATGAATAACGGTAATTTCAACATCCTCATCTTCATCTTCGTCTTCGTCTTCATCTTCATCTTCATCTTCATCTTCAACTCCCATCTCGTCCTCGTTCTCAACCTCGTCCTCGCTCTCAACCTCGTCCTCGCTCTCGCTCTCAACCTCTTTCTCGCTCTCGTCCTCGTTTCCGACCTCGACCTCTACCTTCTTACGACAATTGATAGTTGGCATCTTGATGTCGAAAGTGAAAATTACATATAAGAATAGGAAGAATATTAGTATGATGTATATGCCAATATTCATGATGTAAGGTTCCAGGAAAGCGTGGATTTTCTCTCCCACTAATCCGTAGCATCTCTCGGTAATCTTGTTGTAAGGTAATATTGTCGCGAGAAATAACGGTAACCATAAAAGGAATGCGAAACAATATTTGCATATAGTGCCTATTGCAATCTTAGGACCTTTGAATGTAAGCAGTGAGCCTGCTAATGTGAGCAATAATATCAGATATAATGATCCGATACCGAATGAATATTCGCTTAAAAACATACCTATGGTGTCGCCGAAGTCACCTGTGAGTTTATATCCTATGAAATATGAAATTGTTGACAACAGGATATACACGCTGAGCAGCATGAGGAATACGCCTATGGCTATGCGGATGCGAGGGTCGCTCTCTTTTTTACGAGCTCCTGTCTTGTTACCCTTGGCTGTTCCTTTCTTTTTGCCTGTAGCTTTTTTTGTAGAAACAGCTTTCTTTTCCTCTTTTTTTTCTTCTGTCTCTACTTTGACGATAGGTTTGTTTTTATTATAACTCATAATCTTATTTTACAAATCTGAATGTTTTGTTGAAACGTATTTTTCCTGTATTTTTGTCTATGGATAACCATACGAATACAGGTTTGCCGACAATATGGTCAACTGGCACATAACCCCAGAAACGTGAGTCTTGTGAGTTGTGACGGTTGTCGCCCATCATCCAGTAATAATCCATCTTGAATGTATATTCGTCAGTCTCTTCACCGTTGATGAATATCTTGCCGTCTTTTATTTTCATATCATTGAGTTCGTATGCTCTAATCACTCTGTCGTAAAGAGCAATGTTCTCAGTGTTGATTTTCACTGTCTTGCCTTCTTGTGGTATTACGATAGGGCCGAAGTTGTCGGCGTTCCATTTGAAGTGTGTAGTGTCGTTAGGGAAGATGTCTTCAGAGATGTCTGTTCCAGCAGGAGCTATCATTCTTTCAACGGAAGTGACGAAAGGAAGTTTTCTGAATTCCTCGGCAATGTCGCCTGTCATGTTGAATATTAATTCATTAGGATTAGATGTTCTGTAGCCTTCGGTGATGTTGTATTTTTCCAATATCTTGGAATTGATGCCGTTGCTTGTTATCTTCACTAAGTAGTTATGTTGCATCTCTTCTGGTTGTTCGCCAATCTCGCCGTTGATGTAAACCACGCCGTCGATGATTTGCAAGGTGTCGCCTGGCATAGCGATGAGTCGTTTTACGTAATTTTCTCTTTTATCGACAGGACGTGTGATGATGTTGCCGAATTGTTTCTTGTTGTTCATGACATTGTCTCTACCATAATGACGTACCAGCTGGTAGAATGTGACGTTGCTTTGGTATACCTCGCTCACGGTGTCGCCAGCAGGGAAGTTGAACACTATAGGGTCGTTGCGTTTTATCTCTGTTGTTCCTGGCATACGTTTGTATGGTATCTGTGGAGTCTCGATATATGACTTGGCTGTCTTTGACCAAGGCAAGGTGTGATGTACGAATGGGAAGGCGAGAGGTGTGTTAGGTACTCTTGGTCCGTAGCCTATCTTGCTTACGACGAGATAGTCTCCTACCAACAATGATTTCTCCATACTTGATGATGGGATTGTATATGCTTCAAATATGAATGTTCTTATTATCAATGCTGCGACAATAGCCCAAACGATTGAGTCTAACCATTCGCGTACTGTGCCTTTGGGAGGATAGACAGTAGTACGTGGGTCGCTGTATTTTGAGTTCTGTGATGCAACGATAGGGAAGAAGATGAATGGCACAATGGAGGCGCATACTATCTCCCATATCTTGAATCTTCCGAACGACTTTGCCAAATCGATGAACATCAACATCAAGGTGAAGAAGTTGATGTATGGTAATATCAAAAGAAGATACCACCACCATTTGGTGCAGTTGACAATCTTAGAAAGAACGAAGAGGTTGTAATATGGAATTACAGAGTAGAATCCTTTGTAGCCTGCTTTTTCGAAAAGTTTCCAGCAGAATGCTACTGGTATTGTAAAAAGGATCGGTACGATTAATATGAATGCTATCATGATATGTTGTTTTTTAACAGTTTAATAATTCGTTCATTGTGAAAATTCCTTTTTTGCCTTGTATGAATTCCGCTGCTATCACTGCGCCTGTTGCGAATCCTTGACGGCTGAAAGCCTCGTGACGAAGACTGATAACGTCACAGTCTGACTGAGCGTCTACTTCATGGATGCCGAAAAATTCTCCCTCGCGAATTGCTTCAACTGGCAATGTTTCATCCTCTGTTGTCAATTCTTTTAGCTTCCATGATTTATAATTTTTATTGTTATCTATAATGTCGTCTGCAAGTTTTACAGCGGTTCCGCTTGGCTTGTCGAGCTTGTGTATGTGGTGAGTCTCGGTGAGACTTAACTTATAGTCGTATTTTTCTGTAATCTTGGCGAGCTGACGGTTGAGCATGAACATGATGTTCATCCCGATGCTGAAGTTAGGAGCGTAGAATAATGTCTGTCCTTCTTTCTCGCATCTTTCTTTTACTTCGTTGAAATGCTCATACCATGCTGTCGTTCCGCATACTACAGGAATGTTTAAGTCGAAGCAACGTTTGATGTTGTCGTATGCTGTAGCAGGAGTGCTGAATTCAATGGCGACAACATCTCCTGAATTTCTGAGCTTCTGGATTCCAGAGTTCTTGAATTCTTCTTCGTTGTCAATTCTGGCAACTATTTCATGACCACGTTGAAGAGCGATCTTCTCCACCTCGTGACCCATTTTGCCATATCCTAATAATATTATTTTCATAAAATCAAAATTTAAGTTTTAGTGAAACACCACAACTCTTGCCATATCCGTATCCGCCTCCGTATCCGCTTCCGTCTCCGCTCTGTATCGTGGGTTCTATTTTTAATGTCAGGTCGTCGTCGATGTCGTATTCGAAGAAGTGAGCGTCGACGGTGGCATCGATGATGTTTAGTCCGTACCATAATGCCATAACTATCCAACTCAGTTCGACATTACGTCTGTAGCTGTCTCTTATGGTGATGAGGTTTTCTTTTGAATAGCGGTTGGCAATGCTGATTATCTCGCTGCTCACATCTGTGTTTGTTCCGGTCTTGTAGTCGTAAGCCAGTCGGTAGCTTTTATAACCGTCGCTGTTCATGTCGATGAAGAATGCTATTGTTCCGATTCCGGCATATACTACAGGTACTTTCCAATATTTCTTGTTGTAAGCCTGACCCAGTCCTGGCAGTATGGCCGAATACAAGGTAGCCTTTTTAGGCTCGTGTTTCTTCTGCATCACCACGCTGTCGTTCTTTGCATAGAGAGAGCATACGCTTACGACAAATAACAACGATAATATCAGAAAACGTTTCAGCATTCTTGAAATCAATTTTTGTTGATTATAGATATGAGTCTTTCGAAATCTTCGTCGTTTTTGAAGCTGATTGTCAAGGAACCTTTGCCTTTGCTGTTGCGGTCTACTTTAATTTTAGCGTCAAGAGCTTTTGACAAAGAGTCGACTTTATAGATGAATGCTTCAGGTAACACGTTCTTTTGTTTCTTTGTTTTAACATTTTTAGTGTTAAGTGAACGTACGAGTTCTTCAACCTGTCTTACGCTGAGGTCTTTGTCTATTATCTCTTTTAATATGATGAGCTGTTTTGTCTTGTCTTCGATATTGATTATAGCGCGAGCCTGGCCCATTGAGATGAAACCGTCGCGGAGAGCCACCTGTACTTCAGGAGGCAGTTTGAGAAGACGTAGGAAGTTGGTCACTGTTGAGCGGTCTTTACCCACTTTTTCTCCGAGTTCTTCCTGTGTGATATTACATTCTTCTATGAGACGCTGGTATGAGAGAGCGACTTCTATCGCGTTGAGGCCTTCGCGGTGAGTGTTTTCTATCAGAGCCATCTCGAGCATCTGTTCGTCGTTGGCCACGCGGATATATACAGGTATTGTCTTAAGTCCTGCGAGCTTTGATGCACGGAGGCGACGTTCACCTGATATGAGCTGATATTTGTCGCGGCCCATCTTTCTCACTGTGACAGGCTGTATCACGCCTTGTACTTTTATCGACTCTGCCAGTTCGTTGAGGGCGTTTTCGTCGAAGTCGGTTCTTGGCTGGAATGGGTTGGCTTCAATGAAGTCTATATTGAGTTCGGCAACGGCACCTGCTACATAGTTGCCTGAAATGTCTGACGATGTTATGTCGGTCTCTGGGCTTTGCAAGATGGCGTCGAGTCCGCGGCCTAATCCTCTTTTTTTATTCTGTAATGACATCTTCTGCGTTGTTTTTTAATATTTCTCTTGCTAGGTTAAGATAATTGATTGCGCCGATGCTAGTGGCGTCGTGCATGATGGCTGTCTGTCCGAAGCTAGGTGCTTCGCTGAGGCGGGTGTTGACGTTGATGATAGTGTCGAACACCATGCTTTGGAAGTGAGTCTTGACTTCGCTGACCACCTGTTTTGATATTCTTGTTCTTGAGTCGAACATGGTCAACAAGATACCTTCGATGTCGAGCTCAGGGTTGAAACGGCTTTGTACGATCTTTATTGTGTTGAGCAGTTTTCCGAGACCTTCGAGGGCGAAGTATTGGCATTGTACGGGAATGATGACGGAGTCGGCTGCTGTGAGGGCGTTGACGGTGATGAGGCCGAGTGAAGGAGAGCAGTCGATGATGATATAGTCGTATTCTTCCTTTATCTCAGCGAGGGCGTCACCCATCATTTTCTCACGGTGAGGCAGGTTTATCATCTCTATCTCGGCACCGACGAGGTCGATGTGAGCTGGGAGAAGGTAGAGGTTAGGTGTCTCTGTCTCCTTGATGATGTCTTTAGGATTAAGATTGTCGATGATACATTCATAAATGCTGCCGTCAATTCCCTTAGGGTCGAAGCCTACGCCTGATGTGGAGTTGGCCTGTGGGTCGGCGTCTATAAGAAGTGTTTTGTGTTCAAGGACTGCAAGGCTTGCTGCCAGGTTAATCGCTGTGGTTGTTTTACCTACACCGCCTTTTTGATTCGCTATCGCTATTATCTTTCCCATGTCTTGTTGATTTATTTATCAAACTACAAAGGTACGATTTTTATTGTAAAAAACATATTATAATTGCGACAAGTTATCAACAATTTTAAAAAAAAGAGCTGCCATTTCATAGCAGCTCCCTTTAGTCTTTTGCCTTTAGACTTTATTCTTATTTGTCTAAATCGTCAAACCATTCTTCCAATGATTTGTCGTCGTCTTCGAAATCTTCGTGTTTTGGTTGATCGAAGTATCCTTCTGGATATTCGCCTGTTTCAATGAAATTCAATGTTTCTTTTAATGCATTGCTGAATTTTTCGAAGTCTTCTTTATAGAGGAAAAGTTTGTGTTTCTCATAGAAAAAACGATTTTGCTCGTTGCTGAAACGACGTTTGCTCTCTGTGATTGTCATATACTTCTCTTCACCTTTTGTTGTCTTCACGTCGAAAAAGTAAGTACGTTTACCAGCACGTATTGCTTTTGAAAACAATTCTTCACGATTGTTCATCTTTTCATTTTCCATAACTGTCAAAAATTTGTGTTCTACCT
>JAZLEF010000149.1:0-10208 GCA_045615125.1 Bacteroidales bacterium | reverse complement strand
AAAATCGCTTTTTCGGGCAGTTTTCAGGCGCATCCTATAGCAAAAATATCACAAAACGGAGAATTTTAATGAAAAACCGATACGGTTCAGAAGGGTTCTTGGGTACAGAATCCTTGATCGAATATGCGTTTTTATGGCAGCGCCTGCTTATGAAATGATTGCAGATCACAAATCAACTTATACACCTTATTAATTAATATAGAGGGTTGGTATTAATTTTCTTATTTAACTATATAAATAGACTTTTTTACTGTATGATTTTTTACATCAACTTTTTTATCAGATCTATTTTTTCGTAAGGTGGATATTTCATCGCGAAGTCGATTTTGTTAGACGACTTAAGAACCGCGCGTTTATTGCTGAACGCCAAGAAACTTTCCTGAGAGTGATATTTCCCCATGCCACTCTCACCCACTCCACCGAATGGCAAGTGATCATTACCGACATGCAAAATAGTATCGTTGATACAAACTCCGCCAGAAGTCGTTTTATTCAAAAGGTCAAAAGCATTATCATCCTTACCGAAATAATACAAGGCCAGAGGTTTAGGTCTGTTAACAACAAAATCGACGACTTCTTCAATATTATTATATGTAATTATAGGCAAGATCGGTCCAAATATTTCTTGTTTCATCACATTGACTTCAAACTCTGACTGTTGACCTAAATCCAAAAGTGTAAACTGTATGTACTTCTCTTCCTCGTCGCAGTTACCACCATAAATGATTTTACCTTCTTCGAGATATGATACCAGTCTTTTATAAGATTTGTCGTTGATAATCCTACAAAAAGATTCGCTCTTCTTCATATCTTTTCCGTAGAAATATTCGACACATTCTATCATTCTTGCGATTAGCTCTTTTTTCATAGATTTATGTACGAACATATAATCAGGTGCGACACAGGTCTGACCGGCATTTATCGTCTTGCCCCAGACAATTCTTCTCGCAGCAAATTCTAGATTACAATCTTTATCAACGATGCACGGACTTTTTCCGCCGAGTTCTAGCACTACTGGAGTGAGATTTTTAGAAGCCGCTTCCATCACAACTCTGCCCATATCCGGACTTCCGGTATAAAATATAAAATCGAAATTCTGTGCTAACAAGGCCTGATTGGCATCTCTATGACCTTGAATCATAGCGATGTATTCTTTATCGAAAGTCTCGTCAATTATTGTCTGCATGATTTCCGAAGTGTATTGAGAATACGGCGAAGGCTTCATGACAGTGCAACAACCTGATGAGATTGCTCCAACAAGAGGTGCGAACATAAGATGGAAAGGATAGTTCCATGGCGCGATAATCAACGCAACACCATACGGTTCATACATCACATAACTCTTGGATGGCATCAGATACACCGGAGTCTTCACTTTCTTAGGTTTTGCCCATTTCTTCAGATGCTTTATGTGATCATTTATTTCATTAAGCACGATGCTAATCTCAGTCAAAAAAGCCTCTTCTTTACATTTGTGAAGGTCGTTCCACAAAGCATCGTAAATATCATCAATATGATTAATAACAGATTGTTTCAATTTCTTCAACTGTTTCAACCTGAAATCAATCGACTTTGTTTCGTTTGACAAAAAATATTCTCTTTGCTTTTGGACTATATTATTTATTGATTCGATAGTATTCATACTTTATTTCTTATGCCAACAGACTTTGTTCACATTTATTTATATGTACAAAAATAGAGAAAAAAAGTTTTACAAATAAAAATTAGATCATAACAAAAACAAGAAAGGACGTGATAAATCACGTCCCTATGAATCATATTTTCAGATTTTATCTGCTTCTGTTTCTTCCTCTGCGACCAGAATCTTTTTTACTATCTTTTCTAGAATCCTTTTTAGAATCTCTTCTTGATTCTTTCCTACCTTCAACTTTATAGCTTCTGTCACCGAATTTATCGCGGTTTTTGCGTTCAGGTCTATCATCATCGAAATTACGTTCACGACGTTTTTTTGGACCTTCTTCTTTTTCTTTATCTTTCTTTTTCTTAGGTTTAGGATCAGAAGTTGTTATCTCGACGCGGATACCTTCTTTATTTTTTCTATCATCAGCGAAGCAATCGACGATAAATTGAGCTTGATCTTGATCGACGTCGACGAAAGAGAAATTCTCCATCATATCAATTCTACCGATACGAATATCTTTTGTTCCAGTAACGTCATTGATCTTACCAATAATATTATTAGGTTTTATCTTATCTTTTTTACCCTTACCGAAGAAGATACGTTGCAATCCACTATCATCGTAGTCTTTCTTTTCTGACTTAGATTTTTTCTCTTTCTTTTCAGGTTTAGAATCGTCAAAGTTAAGATCTTTAGCGTCTTTATAATAATCGAGGAAACGATTAAAATTGAGAGCTACCACTCTTGTAATGAGTTCCTCTGGTGACAGCCATCCCAATTTTCTAAAAACTATTGGAAGATAATCTGCTATATCTTCGCGCATGATATCAACTTTTTCAAGTCTGTCGATGTGGTTAAAGAGTTGTTTTTCGCACACTTGTTTTGCAGATGGCACCATTGCTCTTTCGATTGACTGACCAAGTTGTTTTTCGATAGCTTTGATTTTGTGTTTTTCGCGTGAGTGAATAAGACTCAAGCAAACGCCGGTCTTGTCGGCACGACCTGTACGACCGCTACGGTGAATATACACTGCAGTTTCGTCAGGAAGGTTATAATTAATAATATGTGTAAGGTCGCTAACGTCTATACCACGAGCGGCCACGTCAGTCGCTACCAATATTTGAAGGTAACGTTGACGGAAATGATTCATAACCAAGTCGCGTTGAGCCTGTGAAAGATCACCATGAAGAGATGCTGCATTATATCCATCATGAATAAGATTATCAGCAACCTCTTGTGTCTCCAATTTTGTTCTACAGAAAACTATACCATATATTGAAGGAGTATAGTCGATAAAACGTTTCAATGCGAGATAGCGATCGTTAGCACGAATTAAATAATGTATATGGCGAACGTTAGCTGTTCCAGAATTTTTTTGTCCGATGGAAATTCTGACAGGGTCAGTCATATAATGGTTAAGTATTTTCTCCACTTCCACTGGCATTGTCGCTGAGAAGAGGTGAATATTTTTCTCAGCAGGCATATATTCAAGGATTGCGTCGACATCTTCTTGGAAACCCATATCGAGCATTTCATCAGCTTCGTCGAGGACAATAGTCTTGACATTACTGAAGTCCACTTTATTGCGACGAATCATATCTTCAAGACGACCTGGTGTTGCTACTATAATTTGAGGTTTCTTAGCTAAATCTTTGAACTGATTTTCTATACTGGCACCACCATATACTGGCACCACGAGAATTTCTGGAATATATTTAGAGAAATTCTTAAGGTCTTTGGTAATTTGAACACAGAGTTCGCGAGTCGGACAAAGCACCAAAGCCTGCACACAACGTTGTGTTGCATCAATATTTTGGAGCAAAGGAAGTCCGAATGCTGCTGTTTTACCGGTTCCTGTCTGAGCAAGGCCAACCATATCAGTTCTTTGCGATAACAAAACTGGTAATGTTTCTTGTTGGATTGGCATAGGTTCTTTGAATCCCAGCTCATCAATAGCCCTCAGTATAGCCGGGTTCAAATTGTAATCTTGAAATTGAGACATAAAATTCTGTCGATTAATTATTATTAAATGAATTATTCGCAAAGATAATAAAAAAGTCAACAAGTCCACATGGCTACAAGTCAACAAGTTTTTTTTAATAATAAAGAAAGAAATTCGTTATCTTTGCCATTTATTTCAAAACCGATTAAATGTCAAGGATATTATATTACTTATTATTAATTTGCATATTAGTTTCAGCTGTTTCATCCTGTTCAGATAAAGAGAATGAGATATTAGAGCCAGAAGTCGTTAGAGCTTTACCTGTCATTAATGTTGACAGCATCTTCATTAGTCTCGATGAGAATATAATCAAGAAAAAGGCAGAGAGCATTGACAAAGTCTTTAATAATTTAAGAAGAAAAGTTGGATTCAACGGTACTGTTTTATATGCAGAACAAGGTCGCATAATATACAACAAAGCATGGGGATTTCGCAATCTAAGAAAGAGATGTGACAGCCTTCAGGTTGAAGACAGATTCCAGCTCAGTTCTGTTTCAAAAATGTTCACTGCCGAAGCCGTTATGATATTAAAAAATGAAGGCAAGATTGATTATGATGTAGATATCAGAGAATATATCCCTGAATTTCCATACGAAGGCATAACTACTCGTCTTCTTTTGAATCACCGTTCCGGATTATCGAGATACGAAAGTCTTGCCGATGCAAAATGGCCCGACAGGAAAAGGCCTTTTTTAAATGAAGACATGATTGAATATTATGCCAAACATCAGCCTACTCCATATTTTAAACCCAACAACGGTTTCAATTACAGCAATGTTAACTATGCGCTCTTAGCTTCTATAGTAGAACGTGTTTCTGGAATGTCGTTCGCCGATTTTATGAGAGTAAGAATTTTCGAGCCTCTTGGCATGAACGACTCTTATATTTATGAAATGCGTCCCGACACCCTGGTATCAGCCTACATAGAAGGTATAGTTCAAGGTTATTACATGGATCGACGTCGTCCAATGCAAGCACCCAATGAATATCTCAACGGAGTAAAAGGCGATAAAATCATGATTTCTAACACAGAAGACATGTTTAAATTCTGGACTGCCGTTGACTATGGTTTACTCATTCCAGACTCCATACAAGATGAAGCCTTCAAACCAGGTAGTCCGAAGAGCAGAAAACGCAAAGACAATTACGGTTTTGGATGGAGAATTCCAAGCAAATATCCAGGATGTTACTATCACTATGGATGGTGGAAAGCATATCGTTCATTTTTTATCAGAGACGATGTCAACGACAAAACCTTAATAATCTTAACTAACACCAACAAAGGTCCTAGTTCCGATCATTTCTGGAAAATAATCAACGACAAGACAAACCCAATACCTCCAGCCTCAGTCAACATAACATACTGGGAAACCAAACTTAGTTCACGTTTTCCATACTCTTCCTACCGAGAACGTGTCATCAAAGAATAATCATCATTCTTTGACAACAAGTCTGTAACCTACACCATGAATGTTCTGCAACTTAACATTAGGATCATCTTTTAAAAGATGTCTGATTTTATTAATATAAACATCCATATTACGCGCGTTGAAGTAATTTTCCTTATGCCATATTTTTTGTAAAGCAAAGGAACGTTCAACTACTCGGTTCTTGTACTCACAAAAGAGATATAACAGATCTATTTCTCTTGCCGTGAGTTTCTTCTCCATGCCATTCCTTATCAACACATGACGAACTGTGTCGAACCTATACGATCCTAATTTAAAAATATAATCGTTTTTCTCCCGATGAATGGTACGGCGACAGATTGCTTTGATTCTGTCTAACAACTCATCCATACTGAACGGTTTTATGACATAATCATCAGCACCTATCTCAAATCCACGAGAGATATCTGCCCTAGATGATCTTGACGTAAGAAACACAAGTGGTATGTTCTTATCCAGTTTCTTTATTTTTTCTGCCAATACAAATCCGTTCACATCATGTAATGAAACACATGAAATGACAAAATCAAAAGATTCTTTTTCAAAACGCTCTAAAGCGTCTGCTCCATCAAGGCTTAATATTGTTGGAAATCCTTTAATAGTCAAATATGACTTTAAAATATAGCCCAAACTTTTGTCACCTTCAATTAATAAAATTCTAATACTCTTTTTCATCATAACAATCTTTATATAAATAATTACTTAAAAACATACTTAATTTTTTTTGATTAAATTGTTAACTGATTCTTTAATTTCTTAACTTTAATTCTACATTTTACAATTATTAATGTTATAAAAAATAAGTAGTTGTTTTATACAATCGATCGTTAGTACAAATATAGTGTTGATAGAGTATTGCTTCCAAATAAAACATCAATTATTTGTTAACTTTTAACAATTTTTAACTTAGTTACATAAAAAAATTAAGTTTTTTCTTAATTTTTATTAAGATTTGAGAAAAAATTGTGTATCTTTGCAGTGCGAATGATGACTATCATTCGTAAGGTTTCATAAATTTTGGTTTTTGGTTCTCGAGACCGTCCTTGCTCAAGGATGGTCTCTTTTTTTTATTATTTTATTTTTTCAATACTTTTTTATAAAAATATGTTGTAACTTCGCAACATAATATAAAAACATATCATCATGGTAAAAATTAGCACTAACTTAAAGCACATTAAAGATTTCATCAATGATGAACAGCTTCTCCATTTCAACGATAAAATAGAGAACACCTTTAATACTATATATAATAAATCTGGTGCAGGCAATGATTTTTTAGGCTGGACCACTCTTCCTTCTGAGATGACAAAAGAGTTCGTTCAGGATATTAAAGAACAAGCCGAGATGTTACGCAAGAAGTCAGAGATTTTCGTCGTGGTTGGAATCGGAGGTTCATATCTCGGCGCAAGAGCTGTCATCGAAGCCTTGTCACATCAATTTAGTGCATTAATTAATAAGGAAGGTAACACTCAAGTCGTATATGCCGGTCATAACATGAGCGAGGAATATATGGTAGAACTTCTTGAGCTTCTTGACCAGAAGGAATATTCAATGGCAGTCATTTCCAAATCAGGAACAACCACTGAACCAGCTGTAGCATTCCGTATCTTGAAAAATCATCTCGAAAATAAATACGGCAAAGAAGAAGCAAGAACACGTATCGTAGCCATCACCGATAAGGAAAGAGGTGCGCTCAAAACATTGGCCAATAATGAAGGTTACAAAACATATATAGTCCCTGATAACGTTGGAGGCCGTTATTCTGTGCTTACCCCTGTTGGACTCCTACCTATAGCTGTTGCAGGTATCGACATCGAAGAACTTGTTAACGGTGCCCTCGCAATGGAAACATATTGTAAAGAAAATCAAAACAGCGACAACGTCGTCGCTCAATATGCAGTAGCTCGTCAAGCCTTATATCACGATGGCAAGACAAATGAAATTTTAGTCAGCTACGAGCCTCGTCTTCAATATATAGCCGAATGGTGGAAACAATTATATGGTGAAAGTGAAGGTAAAGACGGCAAAGGTATCTTCCCTGCTTCCGACATCTTTACTACCGATCTTCACTCTATGGGACAATATATACAAGACGGTTTACGTAATTTATTCGAGACCATCATCTCCGTTGAAAGACCTACTAAGGAAATGAGAATACCGCTCGCCGACAACGACCTCGACCAACTTAATTATATCGCAGGAAGACGTTTGTCGGAAGTAAACCGCACAGCAGAGACCGCTACAATTTTAGCTCACGTTGATGGCGGAGTTCCTAACATCGTTATTCAAATTCCTGAAATATCAGCATCCACAATAGGAGAATTGATTTACTTCTTTGAAATGGGTTGCGCCTTAAGCGGATATATGTTAGAAGTAAATCCATTCGATCAACCTGGCGTTGAAGCATACAAGAAAAACATGTTCGCTCTTCTCGGCAAACAAGGTTTCGAAGACAGAGCTGCATCTCTCAAAGAAAGAATAAAATAATTCAAAAATATTTAAATCAATTAAAATTGAAAGACAATTATAACAATATCGAGATAATGGCACCGGTAGGCTCTTACGAAGCCTTATCGGCAGCCATTCAAGCAGGCGCAGGCTCAATTTATTTTGGTATCGGAAAACTCAACATGCGCTCTAAGTCAACCAAGAACTTCACATTAGACGACCTTCATAACATCGCTACGATATGTAACGAACATAACGTAAAAAGTTATGTAACAATTAACACAGTAGTTTTCGATGAAGAACTCGAAGAAATGAGACAGCTCGTCGATGCAGTGAAATATAACGGAATATCCGCTATCATAGCATCAGACCAAAGCGTAATCCAATATGCTCGTCAGATTGGCGTTGAGGTACACATGTCAACACAATGCAATATCACCAACATCGAAGCTATCAGATATTATTCACAATTTGCTGATGTCATGGTGACAGCCCGCGAAGTTTCTGTCAACCAAGTAAAAGCCATCACTAAAAAAATTGAAGAACAAAATATCAGAGGACCTAAAGGCGAACTCATCCGTATAGAAGTATTCTGCCACGGAGCTCTCTGCATGGCAGTATCAGGAAAATGCTACCTCAGCCTCGACAACTTCAACACATCAGCTAACAGAGGTGCTTGCGTACAACCATGTCGCAGAGGATATGAAGTACAAGACAGAGATAAAGAAATAACACTCGCCATCGAAAACGAATACATCATGTCACCAAAAGATTTGTGCACCTTGCCATTCTTGGATAAGCTCCTCGACGCTGGTGTGAAAATCTTGAAAATAGAAGGACGCGGCCGCTCTCCTGAATATACCAAGGTAACTGTTGGTGTTTACAGCGAAGCTGTAGAAGCAATAAGAAAAGGCGAATTCACTGAAGAAAAAGTTGCAGCATGGACAGAACGTCTGCGCAGCGTATATAACCGCGACTTCTGGGATGGTTATTATCTCGGAAGAAAGACAGGCGAATGGACTCAACGCTACGGATCTCAAGCTACCAAGACAAAGGTATTCGTTGGAACCGTTACCAATTTCTTCGGAAAAATCAATGTGGCTGAAATCAAGATGGAGACACAAGACCTTAAAGTAGGCGATGACATTATGATTATAGGACCTACAACAGGTGTTTATGAAGATACTATCTCCGAGATACGCGTTGACTTACAATCTGTAGATTCAACAATAAAAGGAGAGCTATGCTCGATACCTGCAAAAGACACAGTAAGACGCGGCGATAAAGTTTATAAAGTGATTGACGCTGAAATATAATCAAAATGCAACTGTTTAACCTACATACACACTGCAATTTCTCTGATGGCAAAGCAAGTGCAGAAGAGGTTGTGATAGAAGCCATCAAACAAGGATTGAAGGTTCTTGGCTTCTCCGACCATTCTCCTGTTCCTTTTGAGAACAACTTCGCCATCAAGAATGAAGAGGTCGACAACTACATCAGTACAATAAAATCTTTGAAAGAAAAATATCAGAATGAGATTGACATCATCTGTTCTATGGAAATGGATTTCATTCCTGGAATAGTAAAAGATTTTAAAAAGACAAAATCGGAACTCGGCCTCGATTATATGATAGGATCAGTTCATCTCGTCGGCAATGACACCGAAAAATTATGGTTCATAGACGGTTCAAAAGTAGAGACATACGACGAAGGTCTGAACAATTATTTTTATGGCGACATTAAAAAAGGGGTCAAAACATTCTTTTATCAATACAATGAGATGATAGAAACAGAAGAGTTTGATATTGTCGGTCATTTTGACAAAATAAAGATGCACAATCGCGACAGATATTTTCTTGAAGAAGACAAATGGTATCGTGATTTATTGATGGAGACATTGACACTGATTAAAGAGAAATCACTGATTGTGGAAGTCAATACCAGAGGTATTTACAAAAAACGCAGCAGCGATTTCTATCCATCAACATGGGTCTTTCCTATCATGAAAGAAATGAATATTCCTGTTGTGATAAGCTCTGATGCGCACAAGCCAGAAGAGCTTACATTATGTTTCGATGAAGCAGAGAAAGCATTGAAGGCAGCAGGATATAAAGAAACGATGTGTTTCCAAAACGGAGTCTTTTGCGGCAAGGGCTTATAAGAAATTCCAAATTAAAAACCCCACCCTTACACGAAAGGCGGGGAAAAACAATATAAAGATTATGAAAAAAATTTCGGCGTCTGAACCATATATCAAACGCCGATTTTTTTCTATTATTATAAAATGGTATAAATTTTCATTATGATAAAAACGATATTTTGTTTAACGTTTTTACACATTAGTTGAAAGAGCTGCGGCAAGCCACTTATCGGCTATAAACTGCATACTATAAAAAGAAAAATTTGTCTCATCAGCATGTAATCTGACAAAACAAATTTATTCTTAATAACAAGTTTTGAAACTCGTTTTTTGTAAAATGCTAAATTAAATTATTTTTTAGCACCTTCCATGACTAACTTACCTTTGTAGTATAAGTCACCGTCAACGTAGTAAGCTCTGTGATAAACGTGGATTGTACCAGTTTCTTTGCATACTGCTAATGTTGGAGCTTCTGCCTTGTAATGTGTTCTTCTCTTTGCGCCTCTTGTGTGAGACTGTCTTCTCTTAGGA
>JAZLEF010000148.1:0-29352 GCA_045615125.1 Bacteroidales bacterium | reverse complement strand
GATTATGCAAAAGACAGTGCTTACTTCCAGATGAAATATGCCGACGGCGATTCTTATTTCGCATCTTTCCCTTTGAGTTCTAATGTGCAATTTTCTGAAGAAGGCAGCGAGAAAATCAATGGCTACGATTGCAAAAAATATCGTACTAGCATAAATTCCAATACGATTGAAGTATGGATGACCGAATCTCTCGGTTACGACGCAATGCCAACAGTAAGCAGAGGCATACTAAAAGGAGTTATGGTTCGCCAACTCATCAACGGAAACAGAATGTTCGAGTTGAGAGATATTAAGAAAGACAAGAAACTCAAAAATGAAACCATCCCTACAGATATGGGTCAACGCGTCTCTCCTAAAGACATCGACAAAATTTCTAAAGACAAACTCATAATCAAGACTCCTATATTTGATAAAGAACAGATTCATTTCGCTGAAATTGAAAAATTCAAAGGTGAAATACCTTACGACACCGTCATTCATTTCGCATACGGAACATTGATATTAAAGAGAGTATATCTCGAAAATCTTCCAGAACATTATTCTTATTTCATTGAAGTTGAAGAACAATCTAACGGTGACGCCTACGACCGTTCTGGTTCTATATTCGTCATCCCTACAGAGAGAGAATTGAGTTTGAAAGACGCTTTAATTGATAGCATACAATTACTTCATTCTTATACAGATAAAAGAGACATCACATACAGAGCAATCAAATTGGAAGACGATTTCCTTCCTGTTGTTGAGCTTATGCGTTTCTTCACTCCATTCGGTGTCAATCATTTCAACGACAGAGTCAAGATTGACGGTTTGGAATGGTCTGACGTGGCTTATTACAAACAAGAAGTCACAGATGTCGCTAAGCATCTACGTGGTGATGTTTTAATTGGTGCATTCATCGGCAACTATGATGGCGGCGGCCATAGATTAAGCCTCGACCTCCTCGCATATCCTGGTGACTATTCTTGGGATTTAAGTTATAACGACGACTGGACATTACCTTTATTTAATACATGCAACGTCATGGAGATGGCAGGTCAACATTATGGACGTATGTTCAAGACCGATAGTCTCACTGTAGAATTTGAAATTCCAGAAAATGTAGAGAATCTTCGTTTGAGATATATCAGCACTGGCCACGGAGGCTGGGGTGGAGGCGATGAGTTTAACCCTAAAGAAAATACTATCATCATCGACGGAGAAAAAGCGTTCACTCATACACCTTGGCGTTGCGACTGCGCTACATACAGAGAAATGAATCCGGTTTCTGGCAATTTCTGGAACGGACAATCTTCTTCTGATTTGTCACGCTCAGGATGGTGCCCAGGAACAGCAACACAACCTGTATATTTCGATTTAGGTTTCCTCAAAGCTGGAAAACATACAATTACAATAGCGATACCACAAGGCGACGACGAAGGAAGCAGCTTCAACCACTGGATGGTGTCGGGAGTTCTTATTGGAATTAGGAATTAGGAGTTAGGAATTAGGAATTGAGGAACTAAGTGCATGAGGGATTTTGAGTTTATGAAATTTTACATGGTCTCTCGTAGAGGCGCACGGACGTGTGACTTTATAATTAGGAATGGAATGTCCTAAAAATAATTATGAGATTTTGATTTTTGAATCTCTGAGATTTTAATAAATTATTATTTTTGTAAAAAATTGAATTTTGAAAATAGCTGTCAATACACGATTATTGCTTAAGGATAAGCTAGAAGGCATCGGCTGGGTCACCTACGAATGTCTACGTCGAATGGTGAAATCTCACCCTGAAGTTGAGTTTCATTTCATCTTCGATAGAGAACCAGACCCT
Source organism: Bacteroidales bacterium (assembly GCA_045615125.1). GTDB lineage: Bacteria > Bacteroidota > Bacteroidia > Bacteroidales > F082 > Limimorpha. The sequence continues at coordinate 27,539 of JAZLEF010000148.1, read as the reverse complement.
AAGTTTATATTTGCCGATAACGTGAAGCCCGTAGTGCTTTTCCCTCAAGCACGTCATCCTTTCTTATATATAGCATTTTTCGAGTTTGCTGTCACAAGGTATCTTCGTAAGATTAAAGCCGATTTATATCTGTCACCTGATGGCTATCTCAGTTTAAGAAGCAAGACAAAACAGATAGCAGTATTCCACGACTTGAACTTCGAACATTTCCCTCAGGATTTTCCTAAGATTCATCTATGGCATTATAAGAAATTCTTCCCAAAATACGCCAGGAAAGCTGATAAAATCATAACAGTATCAGGATTTTCAAAAAAAGACATCTGCGAATGTTACAGCATAAATCCTGATAGTATAGAAGTGGCGTATAATGGAGCCAACGACATTTTCACTCCATTAGATGAAAATATCAAGGATGAGATAAGAAACAAATATTCAGAAGGAAAACCTTATTTCATGTTTGTAGGTTCCTTGCATCCTCGCAAGAATCTCGCTCGTCTTTTCACTTCATTTGATTTATTTAAGAAAAAAAATAATAACGATATAAAACTCGTCATTGTCGGAAGTAAACGTTGGTGGACGGAGCCGATAAAAAACGCTTACGAGGCCATGACATTCAAAGACGATGTTATCTTTACAGGACGATTGTCGGCAGAAGATTTACATCTTGTCACAGCGTCAGCTTTGGCTTCTGTCTATGTATCTTATTTCGAAGGATTCGGTATTCCTATCGTCGAGGCTTTCAAGTGCGACACTCCAGTCATAACGTCTAATGTGACATCAATGCCTGAGGTCGCAGCAGACGCAGCTCTGCTCATCGACCCATTCAATGAGGAATCGATAGCAGATGCGATGGAGAAAATCATGGATGAGAAAGTACGTGAAGAATTGATAGAAAAAGGTAGGATAAGACGACAAGACTTCTCCTGGGATAAAGCGGCGGAAACTTGGTGGAAGGTTTGCAGTGAGGAGTTAGGAGTGATTTGTAGAGACGCGTCAATGTAACCTTAAAAATAAACACTCATTGACACGTCTGTTTGAATAGATAATTTAATAATAATTTGGACAAAGACCGTTGTCTGTTGTCCGTTGACAAAATAAAAAAATATGAATATCTTAGTATTAGGTTCTGGTGGTCGCGAGTATGCTTTCGCATGGAAACTCGCTCAAAGCGACTTGGTTAACAAACTTTATATTGCTCCAGGTAATGCCGGCACAAACGCAATAGGTGAGAATCTCGCTATCAATATCGCCGACTTCAACATCGTTAAGGAAAACGTGTTGAAACTCAATATCGAGATGGTCGTTGTTGGTCCTGAGCAGCCTCTCGTTGACGGCATCGTCGATTTCTTCAAAAATGACGAAGAGTTAAAAAACATTAAGATTATTGGTCCAGATAAGAAAGGTGCTCAGCTCGAAGGCAGCAAGGCTTTTGCCAAGGCTTTCATGGAAAAGTATAACGTCCCAACAGCATCTTGTTTCACAGTGACAGCTGATAACCTTGAAGAAGGTTTACAATATCTCACAACACAGAAAGCTCCTTACGTACTCAAGGCTGCCGGTCTAGCAGCAGGCAAAGGCGTTCTCATCATCGACTCATTGGAAGAAGCTCAAAATGAATTGAAAGACATGCTCTCAGGAAAATTCGGTTCTGCTTCAGCAAAAGTCGTTATCGAAACATTCTTGAAAGGTATCGAAGTTTCAATGTTTGTCTTGACCGACGGAGAACATTATGTCGTTCTTCCTGAAGCTAAGGATTACAAACGTATCGGCGACGGCGACACTGGCTTGAACACAGGCGGCATGGGTGCAGTTTCTCCAGTTCCTTTCGTTACCCCAGAATTCGTTGAGAAAGTAGAGAACAGAATCATAAAACCAACAATACAAGGTCTTAAAGAAGAAAACATCGACTATAAAGGATTTATCTTCATCGGCCTGATGAATGTTGATGGCGACCCTTACGTCATTGAGTATAACGTAAGAATGGGCGACCCAGAAACAGAAGGCGTTATGACACGTATCGACTCCGACTTGGTTGCATTACTCGACGCCTGCGCTCAAGGCAAACTAAATGAAGTTGAATATCAAACATCAAAGAACACTTCTGTAACAGTAATGCTCGTTTCTGGAGGCTATCCTGAAGATTATAAAAAAGGTATGGTGATGACAGGTTTCGAAGATTTATCAGATTGTATCATCGCTCATGCTGGAACAAAATTAAATGACAAAGGCGAAATCGTGACTTCTGGCGGTCGTGTCATCGCGGTGACAGCACACGGAAGTAACATAGAAGAAGCGAGAGCCAAGGCTTATCAAAACGTAGAGAAAATTAAGTTCGAAGGTGTCAACTATCGTCACGACATAGGACTTGACCTCATGAAGTTATAAATAAAAAAAGCGACTTAAAGTCGCTTTTTTTTATTGGTATAATTAACTTTTATTATTTCTTGAAGTATCTGTTGAACAAGCCTTCAAAGCCTTTGCCATGACGTGCTTCGTCTTTTGCCATTTCGTGAACTGTGTCGTGGATAGCGTCTAAGTTACGTTCTTTAGCTATACGAGCGATACGCATCTTGTCTTCACAAGCACCACATTCAGCTTGCATACGTTTTTCGAGATTTGTCTTAGTATCCCAAACAACATCACCTAACAATTCAGCGAATTTTGCGCAGTGTTCAGCTTCTTCCCATGCGTAACGTTTGAAAGCCTCAGCGATTTCTGGATAACCTTCGCGGTCAGCTTGACGGCTCATTGCTAAATACATACCGACTTCTGTAGCTTCACCCATGAAGTGTGCGTTCAAGTCTTTAATCATATCTTCACCAGTACCTTTAGCGATACCGATAACGTGTTCTGTAACGAAGTTCAAAGCTGCACCTTCTTCAATGACATTCCATTGAACTTTTTGTTTACATTGTGGACATAATTCTGGAGCGTTTTCGCCTTCATGGACATAACCGCAAATAGGACATGCAAATTTTTTATTCATAATGTTAATTTTTTTATGGTTAATATTTAGTGTCAAAACAGTTGACTATTATTTATCTTTTATTTTTAAAAACTCACTTCACAGCGTGTTTATAACCTTTTACTTTATTCCAGTCGCCTCTAGTGAAGTCAGGGAACTTGACTGGTAAGCCGTTGTTTTCAATAGAAGCTGCTGTCAATTCTCCGAGACATGACCATTCTGCTGCGTCATAAACGTCTTGGTCTAATGGGAGACCATTTTGCAAGCAGTAAATCAAACGGTAATCCATGATGAAGTCCATACCACCGTGGCCACCTACTTGTTTAGCTTTTTCTTCTATATCTTTTGCGATAGGGTGTTTGTAAGCTACCATCAAAGAATCTCTTATATCGTTAGGAACGAAACCGTGTGAGTCTAAGTCTTCGTGATCTGGGATGACATCAGATGGCACGTTTTCTTCTTTCAAAGTAAATCCTTGATAAGGATATTTGTTAGCGAAACCTTCAGTACCTGTCAATTGATATAATCTGTCGTAAGGACGAGGAGTATAAACGTTGTGTTGAATCAATATTGTCTTACCTCTGTTAGTCTTAATCAATGTTGAAGTCATATCACCGTTAGCGAAAGTTTCAGAACCCATTTTTTCCTTAGCTATCTTAAGACCGTTGATAGAAGGTGTTGCTAAAGAAACGAGGTAATCCATTTTATCGCCGCGGTGGATATCTAGAACTTGGCAGACTGGTCCGAGTCCGTGTGTTGCATATACGTCGCCAGCGTGTTTTTGGTTAAAATCCAAACGCCAGTTGCCTTGGTATTCATTCCAGAATGGTTCCAAGTTGTGTATGTATGCGCCTTGTGCGTGGATGACTTCACCAAAGAGTCCTTGTTGTGCCATATTGAGACATGTCAATTCAAAGAAATCATAGCAGCAGTTTTCGAGCATCATACAGTGGCGTTGTGTTTGTTCTGCTACATCAACGAGTTGCCAACATTCTTCAACAGATGTTGCAGCAGGAACTTCAACAGCGACATGCTTTCCATGTTGCATAGCATAGACAGCCATTGGCACATGGTTGACCCAGTCAGTACATATATAAACAAGGTCGATATCATCACGTTCACATAATTCTTTCCATCCTTCTTCACCGCTGTATTCAGCACATTCAGGAAGGTTCTTGCCTTTGATAACCCAGTTCTGAACAGCTTCTACGCGTTCTGGCAATAAGTCGCATAATGCCTTGAATTCAACACCTTCAATATTAGAAATACGATTCACAGCATCTGCACCTCGCATACCAAGACCGATGAATCCCATACGTACAACAGGGATAGGGTCGACGGCGAGTTGTAAAACGCTTTTCTGTCCTTCAACTCTTTCTGGTTCCGGAAATACAACCATATTGTCTTTAATGGTATAAGCTGCATCTGACTTGACATTTGTTGAGCAACTTGAAACAAAAACACTTAGCACTACGGCTAATAATCCTAATAAGTATCTTCTTTTCATTTGTTGAATTTTTTTTTATTGCTTCAAAAATAATATTTTTCTACGAATAATTTTATATTGTTTAATTTTTTATTTTTACAAAAATTATAGACTAATAAATCATGAAAGATATAGTATTAAAATTCAAGGTTGAAAATGAGATAAGCGACGTCAAACCATTGGGTGAAGGTCTTATCAACGACACTTTTAAAGTATATGTAAAAGGTGAGGAGTCTCCTAAATATGTGCTACAACGTATCAACAATGCAATCTTCCAAGATGTGGAATTGCTTCAAGATAACATTGAAAAAGTGACAGATCACATACGTAAAAAACTCGTCAATAATAATGTGGAAGACATTGACCGTAAGGTGCTGCGTTTCATTCACACCAACGACGATAAGAAATATCATTTCGATGGTGAGAAATATTGGCGTCTCATGGCATTCATTTCTGATTCTTATACTTATCAGACTGTGAATCCAGAATATTCTTACACAGCAGGCAAAGCCTTCGGTGAGTTCCAATCTATGTTGGCAGACATCGATGAGACACTAGGCGAGACAATACCAAGTTTCCACAATATAGAGCTTCGTCTCAACCAACTCAAGGAAGCCGTAGAAAAAGACCCAGTGGGACGTGTCAAGGAAGTTCAATATTACATAGACGAAATAGAAAAAAGAGCCGATGCCATGTGTCTCGGAGAACGTCTTCATCGTGAAGGCAAACTGCCAAAGCGTATTTGTCATTGCGACACCAAAGTGAACAACATGCTCTTTGATAAGGAAGGCAATGTCTTATGTGTTATAGATTTGGATACCGTGATGCCAAGTTTCATCTTCTCCGACTTCGGTGATTTCTTACGCTCAGCAGCAAACACTGGCGCAGAAGATGACAAAAACCTCGACAACATCGATTTCAATATGGATATTTTCGAGGCTTTCACAAAAGGCTATCTTGAAGGAACAAAATCATTCCTCTTACCTATAGAAAAAGAGAATCTGCCGTATGCAGCGAAGTTGTTCCCTTACATGCAGACGGTCAGATTCTTGGCGGATTATATAAACGGTGATACTTATTACAAGATTCAATATCCAGAACACAATCTCGACCGCACCAAGGCTCAATGGAGACTGTTTGAATGTGCAGAACGCAAAGAATCAGAAATGCGTGATTTTATATTGAGCTGTTGAGTCATTGTTTCACATAAATAAGTTTATCGGTGTCGTAGCCTTTCTGTTCTGCGACATCGATAATTTTTTGTAATGTCGCATCATCCAACTGCGGTGTCCTCGATAATATCCAGAGATACTTGGATGAACCGCTTCCAACCAAAGCATACTCATAGTCCTTGTCAACCATCAGCACACGATAATCGGAATAGAAATTCATGAAGAAAGATACTCTCAACAATCCTGGAGTATTAGTCGTCTTGGCTTTGCCGTCGGCAACTCTGTAAACTCCATCGCGATAGCCTGAGTTAATAACCTGGATATTGCCGTTAGGAAGCAATTTGTATTCTGCCGTCACATTCTGCATATCACGTTCGAAGCTGTGGTCGAAGCGTGCTATCTCGTACCATTTGCCGAGATATTTACTTAATTCAATGGCAACGGGTTCGTTATCGATTTTCGTTGACGCAAAAATGTTTGCAAGTAACATGATGATAAAAATTTTAGCATTCATAAATATTATTTTTTCGCAATAACATCAGAAAAATAATTTTTGTTCAAAGGACTAATCTCTATTAAAATTAATGTATATTTGCACAGCAATCTTCAGGGCAAGGTGAAATTCCTTTCCGGCGGTGATAGTCCGCGACTTCCTTAGGGAACTGATTCGGTGAAATTCCGAAACCGACGGTGATAGTCCGGATGGTAGAAGATTTATGCTAAGTGTTTTGTTTTGCCCTGAAGTCTAATTAATGATTTTGGGGATTTTTTTTATGTCATATAAAAAACAAGATATCGAATACATGCAACGCGCCATCGAGCTAGCAAGACTCGGCGCGGGATTCGTGAACCCTAATCCAATGGTTGGATGCGTAGTGGTGAAAGATGATACCATCATCACAGAAGGCTACCACGAATATTATGGAGGACTTCATGCTGAACGCAACGCATTGACAAACACAACCTCCGATTGCAAAGACGCTACTCTTTATGTCACACTCGAGCCTTGCTGCCATCATGGCAAGACTCCTCCTTGCACAGACATCATCATTGAAAAAGGTATAAAAAAAGTAGTCGTCGGTCTTCTCGACCCTAATCCTTTGGTAAGCGGCAAAGGAATCTCTATCTTGGAAAATGCAGGAATAGAAGTAACAACTGGCGTTGAAGAAGAAAAAATAAAAGAACTCAATAAGGTTTTCTTAAAATATATTAAGACAAAACGGCCTTACGTCTTGCTTAAGACTGCAATGACTCTCGATGGGAAAATTGCATCATATACCGGCGACTCCAAATGGATCACCAACGAGAGCTCAAGAAAATTAGTTCATAAGTTGCGCTCTGAGATGATGGGAATTGTCGCAGGTATAGGAACAGTGAAAGCCGATAATCCGATGCTGAATTGTCGCATGGAAGTTCAACGGCCAACAGCCAACAACCAACAACCAAACATCCATCAGCCAATAAGAATAATAGTTGATACGAAGGCTTCTATTTCACTGGAAAGTCAGATTGTTACGACAGCCAATGAATATAGAACTATAATTGCTCATACCAATTCTACTTCGCAGGAAAATATTGAGAAACTTAATTCCATGAAAGTAGAGACATTGCTTTGTGATGAAAAAGACAGCCATGTCGACATTAACGACTTGATGATTAAGTTAGGAGAAAAAGGTATTGACTCATTATTACTTGAAGGAGGCTCTTGTCTCAATGCTGCATTCTTGCAGGCTGGCTGCGTCGATGAAGTCTACGCTTTCATCGCACCTAAAATAATAGGCGGTGAACATTGTAAATCGCCAATTGGAGGTAATGGAATAGAATTGATGAAAGACGCCATCACCTTCGATAAAGTGGAAATAGAACAAATTGAAAATGATATATTGATAAAGTGTAAAATGATGTCAAAGGACAACGGTTAACGGTATGCAAGACCTGGCAACTAGATGTCGCAGCGACTCGGAGACTTATAATATGTTTACAGGAATAGTTGAAGAAATAGGTAAGATAAAATCAATTGAAAGACATGCTAATAGCATCAAGCTGACAGTCTCTGCAAAGAAGATAATGTCGGACATGCATATTGGTGACAGTATTTCGACTAATGGAATATGTCTGACAGTTACAACTTTCAACGATAATTCTTTCACCGTTGACGTGATGCCAGAAACGATGATGATGACGAATTTCAAGAATTTGAAAGTCAACGATGTCGTTAATCTCGAACGTGCTCTTCCTGCTAACGGACGCCTTGGTGGCCATATCGTCTCAGGTCATATCGATGGAGTTGGAACTATCATTAGGAAATACAATGACGATAGAGCGATAAGAATGTCATTCGCCACATCACCATCAATATTGGAGCTTATCGTTAAAAAAGGTTCTATCGCCATCGACGGCATATCTCTGACCGTCACCGATGTCGACTCAACATCGTTTTCTGTTTCAATAATAGAACACACTCAAGGAGAAACGACATTGACATCTAAGAAGATAGGCGATACCGTCAATCTTGAAAACGACGTCATTGGAAAATATGTTAAAAGATTGTTTGCTAAAGAAGATAATAAAGGTATAAGTTTAGACTTCTTAGAATCTAACGGATTTTGATAATAATTAACAAAAGAAATATGGAAAAAGATAACAGATTTAATACTATTGAAGAAGCTATTGAAGATCTCAGAAACGGTAAGATGATTATCGTTATCGATGATCCTGACAGAGAAAACGAGGGCGATTTGATATGCGCTGCCGAGTTTGCTACTGTAGAAAACGTCAACTTCATGGCTTCATACGCCAAAGGTTTGATTTGTATGCCTATGAGTAAAGAACTTACTCATAAGTTGAAACTCAATCAGATGGTGACAGAAAACACCGACAACCACTGTACAGCTTTCACCGTCTCCATCGACCATGTCGATACAACTACTGGTATCTCAGCTGTGGAACGTTCAATCACTGCTATCAAATGTGTTGAGGACGATGCCAAACCTGAAGACTTCAGACGTCCAGGTCACATGTTTCCTCTTGAAGCTCGCGACGGCGGTGTCTTCAAACGTGACGGACACACAGAAGCGACCGTCGATTTCATGAAGATAGCTGGCCTTAAAGAATGTGGTCTCTGCTGCGAAATAATGCGCGTAGACGGAACAATGATGAGAACAACAGAGCTTCTCGAATTTGCAAAAGAACATAATCTTAAGATAACATCAATATCTGACTTAATCAAATATAGAAGAAAAACAGAGTCGTTGGTTGAGAAAATCACCGAAGCAGAGATGCCAACAAAATATGGCAATTTCAGAGCTCACGGCTATATCGACAAGGTGACAGGCGAACATCACGTTGCTTTGGTAAAAGGCGATGTAACTGGAGACGAACCTGTATTATGCCGCGTTCACTCTGAATGTCTCACCGGCGACGCTTTCGGTTCTTTACGTTGCGACTGCGGCGACCAACTTCATGAGGCGATGCGCCGTATCGAAGAAAAGGGTAGAGGTGTCATATTATATCTCAAACAAGAGGGCAGAGGTATCGGCTTGATTAATAAATTGAAAGCATACAAACTTCAAGACGAAGGATTGGATACAGTAGAAGCTAATCTCGCTTTAGGTTTCGCTGCCGACCTCAGAGACTACGGAACCGGCGCTTCTATCTTGTCAGATCTCGGCATTACAAAAATTACCGTCATGACAAACAACCCTATGAAAATAACAGGTTTGAATGCATACGGAATTGAGATAGTAGGCCGTGAACCAATAGAGATGACTTGCAACGAAAAAGATGCTTTCTATCTCTATACCAAATACAAGAAAATGGGTCATATCCTCCATGTGAAAGACATTAAATAATTGCAGAGTTGAAAGCGTAGAGTACACACAACTTTACACTTTCAACCAATCTAAAATAAATAATAAACTATAAACTAAATAAAAAATGAATATCATAGAAGGAAAATTAATTGCTGAAGGTCATAAGATTGCTATCGTAGCAGGACGTTTCAACGAAATCATTACAAATAAATTATTAGGCGGCGCTATCGACGCTTTCAAACGTCACGGCGGCGACGAAGGCAATATCGACCTTGCTTGGGTTCCAGGTGCATTCGAGATTCCATTGGTTGCTAAGAAATTGGCTGAGTCAAAGAAATATGACGCTGTCATCTGTTTAGGTGCTGTCATTCGCGGTGCTACACCACACTTCGACATGGTTGCTAATGAAACAACAAAAGGTATCGCTGCAGCAGGTTTACAGACTGGCGTGCCAATCATCTTCGGCGTTCTCACTACAGACAACATCGAACAAGCTGTTGAAAGAGCTGGTTCAAAAGCTGGCAATAAAGGTTTCGAAGCTGTAACAACAGCTATTGAGATGGTTAATTTATTGAAACAAATGTAATAAACAATTTAAATAAATCACAAAAAAAAGGCTAAAGGTTTTCTCATCCTTTAGCCTTTCTTTTTTAGTACTTTGACAAAGTCAAATCAATAGTTATCTCTTCTTGGTTCGAAATATGCTTGTGGATGTACACATGCTGGACATGCTTTAGGTGCTGATTTACCTTTGTGTACATAACCGCAGTTACGGCATTGCCATTCTATTTCTTCGTCGCGTTCAAACACTTGACCTGCTTCTACGCGAGCGAGTAAGCGACGATAACGTTGTTCATGGAAAGCTTCAACTTCAGAAATTTTTCTCCATGCTGTTGCTATTGCAGGGAAACCTTCTTCATCAGCGATACGTGCAAACTCTGGATATAAGTCAACCCATTCTTCATTTTCACCTTCTGCTGCAGCGCGTAAGTTTTCCATTGTGTCGCCAATGACGTCTGCTGGATAACATGCTGTGATTTCTACCATGCCGCCTTCTAAGAATTTGAAGAAGCGTTCTGCATGTTCTTTTTCTTGTTCTGCTGTTTCTTCAAAAACAGCTGCTATTTGTTCGTAACCTTCTTTACGTGCTTTTGATGCGAAGAATTTATAACGTGAACGTGCTTGTGATTCACCAGCAAATGATTTTAAAAGATTTTTTTCTGTTTCTGTTCCTTTTACGCTTTTCATGATTTAATGTTTTTTTAAGTTAGTATGTTATTTTTTTAACAAATATAGTGTTTTTTTGTTTTAAGTCATTATATTTTTTTTATAGAGCAACTTTCCAAAGACCGTGTAAGTTACAGTATTCGTAAACAGCTGTAGCTCTTGCATCACCGAGACATACTTCTGCCACCGGCTCATCGTTGAGGTTGATGCGGATACCACCTTTGTCTGTCTCAACATATATGAATGCGATGTGATGTTCTGGAAGCATTGGATGATGTACACTGCCTACTTCTATTCTGAGACGGTTGCCGTCGAGTTGTGTCACTACTGGAATATGTTTCTCGCCGCTAGCCTCAACAGTGTTAGGGATGAGTTCTTCCATTTTCTCGCCGCAGCATACTACTGGGACATTCTTATCAACGATTTTTTCTATTACATTACCACAATGATTGCATTTATAAAATTTTGTTGCCATAATATTCTGTTTTATTAAGTTTTTGTTAAGTTTTATTTTATCGCAACTGGAGTTTCTCTCTCATTTGCACTGCAAAAATATAACGGTTTTTTGTATTGCACAAACAGATAGTTTCGATACTATTATCGATATTGTCGATACCTACATCACGTTATGGTTTGTCAGGAAAAATACCCAAATATTGTGATGTATCATCTGAAACGGAAGCTATATCTTTGCAAAGTCTAAAAGAGATAATGAAGTCCTCCCTTTTCTTCGTTATCATGCCATAAAGACCTTACATGGTTTAATGTTTAATGAATTAAGTTTTTTATAAAAAAAGGCTGCAAATTGCAGCCTTTTAAAATTGTTCTATTTCCTTTACCAGATTGTCTATAAGATTATTTTTCAAATCATAAAGAGCGTCAGAAATATCACATTTATAATAATGAGGGTTTATGAGTCTTTTTTGAGAGTCATCAATATGAGCGAGGTTATCCTTATAATAAGCCTGTTTCTCTTGAATAGTTCTATCTTGGTATACTATTTCACCGTTTTTCACTATAGGCTGTTGTAATGTCCTGAACTCATATTTACCTTCTACAAATGTCATCGACTTAAATCTGTCGCGTTCGTCACGCACTGTTATTGTTTTTCCTGCTTCAATGTCTTTTGACAGATTATCACCACGAAGACATGTAACATCAACCTTGAACTTGCCGTTTTGTATTATTCTGTATGTCACCTGGAATCCAGGGTTGATGAGTTTTATTCTGTCTTCTGAACGTTTCAAAACAGGAGTATCTTCAATCTGGACGAGCTTAAATACATTGCCGAAACAAGGATTATGCTTGCTTGTTGCGATAGCGTCGCCAACTCCGTAAGAATCCACTTTACAACCTTGACGTTCCAATTCTGTGATGATATATTCATCTAATGCGTTAGTTGCAAATATCTTGCAATTCTTAAGTCCAGCTTCATCGAGCATTTCTCTACATTTAACAGAAAGGTATGTCAAGTCACCGCTATCCAATCTTATTCCGTAGCCGTATGGATAATTATCGTCGATACCGTTTTCTTTGAAAGCTCTGATAGCATTCTTGATGCCACATCTCAAAGTGTCGTAGGTGTCGATTAATAATATAAGGACTTCTGATTTATGTGTTTTGATATAAGTGTCGAATGCAGTATATTCACCTTTGATGCTGCATCCGAATGATGTGACATAGCTGTGCGCCATTGTTCCAACAGAAGGGAAACCGAATTTCATTCCTGAAACAATATTTGAACTGTTGGCACATCCACCTATGTAAGCGGCTTTACCTCCGTAGATAGCAGCCCAAGGACCGTGAGCACGACGGCTACCGAACTCACTGACAGGTTTTGTCGTACTTCTTGTCACACGCGATGCCTTAGTGGCCACCGCCATTTGATGATTCATAATACTGAGCAGGGGAGTCTCAAGCACTTGTCCTTCAATGATAGGAGCTTCTATTGTTATGATTGGCTGTGTCGGGAATGCTATTTCACCTTCGCGCATGGCATAAACATTACCGGTGAATTTCATATTGGCAAAATATTGACGAACTTCTTTATATTCTTCGCCAGGAAGGAATTGCTCGAAGAAACTTTCATCGCCACAGTTGAGACCTTTGATAACTTCTAAAACTTCAGTTATTCCGCTCACGACAGCCCAGTTGTTTGTGTCGGGTGCTTTTCTATAGAAGAGATTGAAAACAGCACGCTTATCTTTCATTCCACTGTCGTAGAAAGATTTTCCCATTGTGTATTGGTACTTGTCGGAGCAATAAGAAATATTCAAATCCATATCAATGAATGTTAATATAAAACAAAGAGACTGACTTGTTTAAGCCAGTCTCGTTTTAGTTTGTGATCCGGTTGGGATTCGAACCCAAGACCCACAGCTTAGAAGGCTGTTGCTCTATCCAGCTGAGCTACCGAACCATCGCTTTTGCGTCTGCAAAGATACAAAATTTTTAATTAGATACTAATAAAAATAATATTTTTTTTTAAAATTCTTTATTACATTAAGAATCAAACAAGTAAGACTACTTATATGTAATAAACCACTTGATGTGGCTTTGATTTCTTAACATTTAAAGCACTTCCTTGGAATATTGCTTCGTTAAGTTCTACGACAGCCACGTATGCTTCTGAATCATTTGGCATCTCTACAAAGCCATAACATTTCGAACGATTAGTATCTCTGTCCATAATAACCTTCGCTGAATCCACCTTACCAAATTTGCTGAAAAGAGCTGTCAAATCATTTGCTCTTGTGTTAAATCCTAAATTAGCTACAAAAATCTTCATAAAATATACTTTATAAAATAGTTTGGTTTTAAAAAATTGCGTTGCAAAGTTAGTTATTTTATTGATATAAAAACCACCTATTAACAAAAAAAGCTACCCGTTTGAGGCAGCTTATTTTTGTGAACACTAAATCATGTTATTTCATTGTGTTAAGTATCTTTTTGATTATATCAGTGTTTTCCATTATGCCGCTGAAATCCTCAGATCCAGGTCCATAGGCAAAGACTGGAACCAGAAGAGGGGAGTGGCTGCCCGTTGAAAACTTGAAATATGTTTCAGTGTAACATCCATTAGGGTCAATCATTGTCAATCCGCCTGTTTCATGGTCTGCCGTTACGATAACCAATGTATTACCGTCTTTTTCGGCAAAATCTAACACCTTATTTATAGTATTGTCGAAATCGTACATTTCATTGACGAGATGTGTTGAATCGGAATTATGAGCAGCAAAATCTATCTGAGAACCTTCAACCATAAGGAAAAAGCCGTTTTCACTTTGGCTAAGATTTTCCAATGCTATAGCTGTTGCATTTGGAAGAAATTCTCCACGTGAAGGATAAGCTGGAAGATGACTATCGTCTGCAAGAACCATAATTTTATCATCATTCGCATCAACATTGAATAATGTATCATAATATTTCCATCCTTCAGAGACCATTTCTTCAATAAGATTGAGACCGTCTTTTCTTTCAGCAAAGTGTTTTCTGCCGCCACCTATTAATATATCAACTTTATCGCTTTTTGCGAAATCCATCGCTATTTCTTCGTAATTATTTCTATTGATGTTTTTCGCCACGAAAGAAGCAGGCGTAGCGTGAGTGATATATGAAGTAGCGATTACTCCAGTTTTCAATCCTTTTTCTGAGAGAATATCCAAAATACTTGGTACTGGAATACTGTCGGCATTCATTCCTATCATGCCATTATTCGTTTTATTTCCTGTTGCAATTGCAGTGCCTCCTGCGGCAGAATCGGTAATTTTGTGAGATTTTGAGTATGTTTTTGCGAAACCAGTAACAGGAAAACGCTCAAAAGATGTTGGATTTTCCGTTGTTAACATGGCAGCATACACCTGAGGTATACTCATTCCATCGCCAATCAGAAGAACGACATTACTTGGTTTATGGCTGACTTTTTCATCTTTTGAAGACAAACAAGATGTTGAAATAAAAAGAGTTAAGATTGAGGATACGAATAGTGAAATGTATTTTTTCATAATGTAATTATTTGTCGCAAAGTTATTCTTTTCTCACGAGAAAAAGAAAAAAAGAAAAAAAATATTTTTTTTGAAAATATGTTGGAGATATAAAAAAAAGATGTATCTTTGCACTCGCAAAACCACGGAACACGGAGAGGTGGGTGAGTGGCTGAAACCAACAGTTTGCTAAACTGTCGTAGCCCCAAAGGCTACCGGGGGTTCGAATCCCCCCTTCTCCGCCGAGTTTATCGGGGCATAGCGCAGTCCGGCTAGCGCACCTGCTTTGGGAGCAGGGGGTCGCAGGTTCGAATCCTGCTACCCCGACAAATAAAAAAAGTGAAGTGGTTTTGTAATCGGGGCATAGCGCAGTCCGGCTAGCGCACCTGCTTTGGGAGCAGGGGGTCCCAGGTTCGAATCCTGGTACCCCGACACAGAAAACCAAGGAGTTACAGAAATGTGACTCCTTTTTTTGTTTGCATAAAATCATGGTTGAAATGGGATCAGTCCTAAAAATCGGTGGATCATTAAAAAAGTTAAGCAAATAATGTAGCTAACCGAAAAATAAAGAAAGGGATATCGCTGATACCGCGGAACTGGCTTCTGAAAGCCTTTACTTTGGCATTGAAGCTCTCGGCAGAAGCATTAGTCGATCTGTTTTCAAAATAATTTACGATTGTAGCATAGTTGTTCTGCATTGTCTGAATTACCGAGTTGAAGAACTTGCAGTTCAGTCTTTCTACTTCGTCATACCACCGTGCAAGTTTTGTCAATGCAACGCCCTTATCGCACTTGGTGTTGAGTATATGTTGTAAAAAACACTCAGAACATTGCTGCCATTTTCTTGATTTTGGCAAGACGCTCAAGAAAAGAAGAATCTTGTTTGATAATCTGCATATTATAATCCATTTGCATTCCTGTGAATATGTGTGCAGGTATTCCTAAAGCAGCTTCTATGAGTAATGCTATATCCGCTGAAATAGGTTTGCGGCAGTTTAAAATGTCGTTTATGTTTCTGTACGAAATGCCAATTTGTTCTGCGAATTTCTTTTGTGAGATACCTCTATAATCCAACTCTTCTTTTAACACTTCACCTGGATGGATTGGCTTTGAAGGTTCAAGTTTGTTGGCAGTCGTTCTAAAATCTGCAGATGTGTTTTTAGATTGAAAGATGAAATTCTCATCAGCATTCCTTTTCTCCAAAATTTTGCATTCATAGATATATCCGTTATGCAAGCTCATCCATGTCTTAAATGGAATGCCAAGCTGTGACTCTAATCTCATAGCCAAATCTTCATTCAAGTTACGCTTGCCCTTTATAAATTCGTTAAGATGCGTTGCCTGCCAACCAATAGCCTGAGCAAAATCTTTTTGTTTTATACCACGCTCTTTCAATTCTTCGCACAGGATTTCTCCAGGATGAATTGCTCTGTTGGAAATTAATCTATTATTTGTTGCCATAATGAGTGCTGTCTATTTCTAAAAGTTCAACTTCAATTCCGTCATCTGTCTCTGTGAATAACAAACGTTCGAGCATTCCGTTCACAATACGTACAGAACTTTTGGCTTCTTTTTGATATTTCAGTTTTTCATAATGCAGAAAACTAAAATATTTAAGTTCTTCCGTAGATTCTACATCATACATTATAGAGACAGCTCTTTGATAACCTTTAATTAGCCTTATATTTCTGCATATTTTCTTATATTTCCGATCTTCGGTTTTCCCGTTCTCATATAAATCAGACAAGGCTTTGTCTTTAAATGTTATTTTCATACAATAATGGTATTCGTTTCTCGGGAGCAAAGATAATAAAAATTACCAAATTTGGTAATTTTATACAAAATTTTTTCTGAAAAATATTTTTTCTCAACATATAGGTATTATCTGAAAAACTTTTATACCTTTGCGAAGCAACTCCGCTGTGGAGTGCAAAGGTGTTATTGAAATTATCTTCTACACTCAAACTTCGCAACTTTGATATTGGAATGAAGATGATGAGCAATAGCACCCACATCATTGGTGTGTACAGCCATAATTGGCTTTTCACATATCCTTTGGTGTGGGCTATTGTTTTATCCATTCCAATGGTAATGCGAAGACCAGACTTTAGGATGAAGCAATAAGTTCCCACACCTTTCTTTTTTATAATCCGCTTTCTTCTGGGAATTGTGAGGGCATAAAATAGAGTTATTATGAGATTAAAAAACTTTTTATTATGCATTACGCTATTCTTTTTTGCTGGATGCCAAATTGGTTATGGTCAGAATTACAGAAAACAAAAACAACCAGAAGTTTTATTTGAAAATATTTATATTGGAGATAATGTTGAGACTTGTTTAGCAAATGGCACGGTTCAAATTAATCCAGATTGTAATGTGAACACTTTAGCACCAAAATTCAACAACTATATGTTTGAATTGGCAAATAACAACATAGCTAATTCAAACTTTACATATACGGGAGTTGGGTTTGATGGAAATAACATAGTTAGAGAGATAAGATTAATTTACCATCAAAAGGAAACAGGGAAAACTGCAAAAGAGGTCTTCAATTATATGACACAATACTTTTGTCAACGCTATCAAGGAATGAAAACAGAAGAGGTAAATGATGAATGGGTGACAGATGACGATTATGAACTAAAATATAAAAAAGTGGGAATAAAAAACATTTGGGAAACAAACAAACTTAAAATAATATTACAATCCTATAGTGCGATAAGAAAAGACAAGTCATCCACCTATGATGAAAATGGAGAATGGAGCTTATACCTTTCGGTAAGAGAAGATATTGCTAAAAGATATTACAATGGTAATTGGGTTGAATTAAATATTGTAGTGAAATAATTAAAAGTTATCAAAATAACAAGTGTTGTCAATAGACAAGTTCCCACACCTTATATTTTAATCAGCTAACTTCTGGGAATTGGTTGGCGTAAAATAAATTAAGATGAAAATATTTAGATTTATTGGAATTGCTTTGTGTACATTCGTTATGTGCGTAAATCTCGCATCATGTGGTGGTAATAGTAGCAATAATACACAAGAGGGACAAAAAGCACTAGATGCAGCAGTAAAAAAACATGGAAACGCTGCTGATATACAATATCGTTATCTAGAGCAAAGAGAATACTATAAAAGTCAAGGTGATCAAAAGAATGCTGATTATTATGATAGAATGGCAAAAGAACAAGCCAAAGAAGTAGAGAGATTGCGTCAAGAAAGAGAAAAAATAAGAAAAGACACCTATGGCGATGTTTTTAAATAATACATTAAAATACAAAAATTAAAATACAAAAATTAAATAAAAGATGATTACTACACATTATACAATTACTTTCAAAGGTTCGTTACAACATTATTTTAAATTTGATGTAAATATAGATAATGATCCAATTTATGGTGAAGCTATGGTAATGCCACCAACTGACCGTAATAAATATATATATGAAAAGGATGGTTATCTTTATATTCAAGGTTGTAGAATAACTAATAATAAAGATGGCATTCGTACTATTCACTCTTACATATCTGGTACAGGTAAAACAAATGATAAAGGAGAATCTTATGTAGATGTAGTTTTTGCTATTGATTCAAATGGCTATGTAATTTGCGAAGATTATAAAACTACAGGTAATCAGATTAATCGTTTTTTGACAAAACTATTGGGATAACCTTAAAGTTTGAGGTAGAATTTACATAAGCCAACCTACATTCCCGTAAGTTGGCTTTTTAATTTGTATATCATTTTATTTATAATCTGTTTCTGATGTTTTCATTAAAATCTTTTAGACTATTTATCAAATCTTCAAACGAAACGGTTTCTCCGTATATCATGTGTAAACGCATATTATCATAGTCGGTTTTCCATTGTTCTTTAATATAGTCAGGAGGAATTATATTAAGTGTACTAGGATATAGGGTGCCGTAATCAAATCCATGTAATCCGATGAATGTTCGACGATGGTTGATGACTTCGTGATATAACTGTTCGTTGTGGATTGCATTTTTTGCAATAGGTGTCTTTAGTATTTGGAAAATGTCGTACATGTGTCGTGACATTCGTTCTATACGAATCAAATCTTGGGTCTTAGCAAACTCTTCGTGCAGAAGAAAGACTTTCTCAAGGAATGTGCGTTCTGGAACAACTGCTCGCACTTTAAATTTCGGCTCTGCAAAAGGTGCTTTGGGGTAAACTTGATCAATCATAGATTCAAGAGATACTTCATCGGTAGGTTCATTCATAGATCTTCCGCTAATTTCGACTTTTATTTTGGGAAGAATATATGTGTCATCATTCCCGATAATCGAAAAAGTTAATACAGAGTCATAATTGATGTTTATGGTTTCTGGGTCTGTAGTAGATATTGGAGTTATTTCGACGTTTACTTTAAATTTGTTTTCTGAAATACCGTTTCTATGTAATTGTTCCGCTAAATCATGCTGCATTGTTTCTCTTACAAAAGTACAAGTGGCACGTCGTAATTTGTCGCTGATTTGCGTTTTAGACAAAGTTCCTCCGAATCCCAAAAATTCTCTGTCTATGGCGATGTCTATATCTTCGGAAAAACGTGCAATCAGGTTCCAGCACTTACTTAAAGAAGTCCCGCCTTTAAAGGAGAGGTGCTTTGCGTATGGTAAATCAAATAGAGCTCTGAGAACGGCAGTAACCCACCAGTCTTTTTCTATTACTTCTCGTTGTCGTATGTTGAGTTTCGAAGAAACACGATCAAGGACGTCAATACGATCCTCTTTTGACAAATCAATAAATTTCATCGTTGTAATATTTTTTTTATCCATGTCGGAGCAAGAATAATATCATGAATGAAATCTTGTTCTGAGACATGTTCGGTTATCATTTTTTTAATTTTGGTAATTTGTTCTTCTGTTATAGATGTTTCGCCTATCTCCCTCATGGAAAGTATGACTAATTGCATTAGTTTAGATTGAAAGGCGAAGTTTCCAAGGTCGTTGCTGTGGCGAAATGTTATGCTTTTACCCTCACCAAATTTAATCTGTCGAGCGGAGCCATCTGTTATGTAGATGATGTTGGCAGGGACTTGTGTTGATAGTCCTAATTTGTTAAGAGCGTATGCACCAGTTGGTATAATGCGAGCATTATCTCGTTGTGCTATTTTCTGAGCAATGGCATCCAACGATGGCTCGCGGAGTGTTCCATCCCATTTGTCATATTTGGGTACATAATAAATACCTTTGGCAAAGCGATGTAATTTGTTGTTGCGACATAAGCGGGTCAATCCAGAACGAATTGCGTCTGGAGTGCCGAATATCACAAAATCATCAGGAATAAAAATCGTTCCGTCGTTTGCTTTTTCAACAAAGTCATACATTGCCTTATAAGAACTATTAGCGCCCATAAATCTAAATTTTGCCACAAAGTTACATTTTTTTTGTGGCAAAATGAAAATTTGTAATATTTTTTATCTCCAAACAATATATTCAAACTTCAATAGTTATATTTCAAAAACAATTCGTGTCCAACATCTTCTTTTACATAATAACCCTCATCTTTGGCGCATGTTGTGCTTTTATAACATTGCTATCAAAATTGTTTGGATGGACATATACCGAGGCTTGCGTTTATATCAACCTTTACTTGCAATATGCAGTGCTTCTATTATCAACGCTGTCTGTTGTTTATGCAACTGCAAAGAAGATGAGATATGGTTTTTCTAAACGTAGATTGGTGGTGCTAATAATGAGCATTATCTATAACATTCCGTTCGTTTGCTTTGGTACATGGTTATATAACAGATACGGCAGAATCAGTTGTGACGCGGCATTTCAGCTTTGCAAAAACGACCTTTGGAAATTAGGCGAACATCTTGATTTGCCAACAAATATTCCTTGCTACAGCGAGGGTTGGACGGAATATTATGTTGTAAATATTATCATCTTCGTTGTCTTGTACTTGCTTGTCTTCTTTATAGATTGGAGTGTTAAGAAATTGATTAAGAAATATGTTTAAACTCTATATTTATATATGATTAAGAAGATTTTATTAAGGATGTTATTGATTATCGTAGCGATAATTCTTATCGGTCTCCTCATTCCGCAGAATTTGAAGATGCCTGTCGAGGGCGCTGATAACAACAGCTATAACCATGAGACTTTCTGGTACGAAGGATGGGGTAGTTCCATCGTTCATAAAGGCATTGACGTATTCGCAAAGAAAGGGACTAGCGTACATTCTTCAACGAAAGGAATAGTACTTACAACCTCCGAAGGCAACAAAAGCGGCAAGTTCGTGCTTGTGCTAGGTCCAAAGTGGCGACTTCATTACTATGCTCATTTAGATGAAATAAAAACCAAACGCTTTGCTTTTGTGATGCAAGATACAGAGATCGGAACAGTAGGTAATACAGGCAATGCTGCTAAGACTCCAGCGCATCTGCATTATTCAATAGTTACGATGATACCATATCCTTGGCGAATCGATAATAGTTCTCACGGAATACGAAAGATGTTTTACCTGAATCCTATTGATTATTTGAAGTAGAAATGATGTGTTAGCAGCCCCTATGCGTTAGGGATTGAAGCGGCATCCTTTGCGAGCGGAGCGAGCAAAGATATAGCGGAAAGCCCGACGGCGTAGCCGGAACGCCCAGAAGAAGACTACAAGTCAACAAGACTACAAGACAACAAGTTGATTTAATAAAAAAATATTTATCCTTCAATCTATAATTAGACTATTAATTTTATCTTTGTGGATGTAAAGAACAAATTCAAAAACATCGACAATAATGAACAAGATAGTATTAATCACAGGCGCAACGAGCGGCATCGGACTCGGTTGTGCAAGAAAATTTGCCGCCAATGGCGACCGTCTCATTCTCACTGGACGTAAAAAAGAACTTCTCGACGAGATTAGCAACGAACTCACAGCTCAAGGCACTCAGGTTCTAACCTTGGTTTTCGATGTGCGCGACCGTGAAAAAGCTACTCAATGTATTGAAAATCTGCCTGCAGAATGGAAAGATATAGACGTTTTGGTCAACAACGCCGGCCTCGCTCTCGGACTCGAACCAGAATACGAAGGCAGTTATGACGACTGGGATACTATGGTTGATACAAACATCAAAGGCTTGCTCACAATGACACGTCTCGTGGTTCCAGGTATGGTTCAACGCGATAGAGGCCACGTCATCAATATCGGCTCGGTGGCTGGCGACGCAGCTTACGCTAACGGAAATGTCTACTGCGCAACAAAAGCTGCTGTAAAGACAATTACAGACGGTCTTCGTATCGATGTTGCTAACACAGCTATACGCGTCACTAACCTTAAACCTGGTTTGGTTGAAACAAACTTCAGCAACACTCGTTTCCATGGCGACACAGAACGCGCTGCCAATGTATATAAAGGCATCAAACCTCTTACTGGCGACGACATCGCTGATGTTGCTGTTTATGCAGCCAATGCTCCAGAACATGTACAGATTGCTGAGATTCTTGTCCTTGCAACTCATCAAGGTAGCGGTAGCGTTATCGTAAGAAAATAATAAAAAATAATAAATGTCATATTGAATATCAATCTGTTCAGTATGACATTTTATTTTTTTATTCTATAACTAAAAATTTAGTTGCATATTTATAAAATAACTTATATATTTGCATCGTTAACTTTAAAAAATAGAATTATGGAAAATATAAAAGAACTCACAAAGGCAGAAGAACAAGTGATGCAGGTGCTATGGAAAATAGAGCAGGGCTTCGCAAATGAGATAATGGCTAACTTTCCGGAACCGAAACCAGCATACAACACAGTGCTTACAATAGTAAGAATATTAGAGAAAAAAGGATTCGTGTCGCACGAGACTTTCTGCAAGGCAAACAGATATTATCCTCTGATTTCAAAATCTGATTATTCGCATAACTCGCTCAGCGGCTTAGTTAAAAATTACTTTAACAATTCATATAGCGAATTGGTATCCGCTTTCACACAAAAGGAAAACTTTACCATAGAGCAACTGGAAGAACTTAAAAACATGATTGATAAAGCATTAAATAAATAAACTATGATAACAAACCTGATACTCACATTCGTCGCTACAATGGTTTTGTATCTTGCATACAAATTATTGTTCCGCAACAGCAATAGATTCCAACTAAACAGAATCATCTTGCTCACGATATCTATCTTCGCGTTCGCGCTTCCTTTCATCAGAATAAGTATTGAAGCACAGCAGTTTCAAGAAATGACATCCTTTAAACAGGAAATGGATGTGATATTTTACAATGATGCGATAATGGAAGCTCCTGTCGAGACAAACACATTATCCATTACAGACATAATTTCATACATTTATATAATAGGTGTGATTTTCTTCCTGATAAAATTCGTTTATAATATCTTTAAAATTTATAAGATTAAAGCAGGAAAGAAGATTGAGACAATTGATAATGTTAATTTCATATATACAAATGAAAGTCACATTCCTTTCTCATTCTTAAAAAACATTTACATTCCTAAAGACAATCTCGATGAAATGATTATAAAACACGAGATGAGTCACGTGAATAACCATCATTCTGTTGATATCATTCTTATGGAGATAATGATTGCCTTCCAATGGTTCAATCCTTTCATCAGGATGATTAAGAACGAGTTGAAGAGCAATCACGAATTCATTGCCGACAGCGAAGCTATTAAGAATGAAGACGAAAAATCGAACTATATGATGCTATTGTTACAGCAGTGCACGGCTTACGACTTTAGCACGATAGCTAATAATTTCAGTTTTTTATTAACCAAAAAAAGAATTAGTATGATTACGAAAAATCAGAAAGCAAAGGGTTCGGTAATCAAGGTGTTACTGACTCTTCCGGTGTTCGCATTGTTGATTTTACTTAACACTCAATGTGATAACACAAAACCTAATGATGAGAAACAACAGACTCCAGCTACAGAAGTTGAAACTGTCCAAGACTCTATTCACAGAGTTGTGGATGTGATGCCACAATATCCAGGCGGACCAAATGAGATGATGAGATACCTTCAAGAAAACATCAAATATCCTCAATCAGCGAAAGATAACAAGATTGAAGGAAGAGTGTTTGTTTCGTTTGTCGTTGAAAAAGACGGCAGTATCACCAATGCGGCAGTCATGAGAGGCATTGACAAAGAATGTGATGCCGAAGCATTAAGAGTCGTTGCTTCAATGCCAAAATGGAATCCAGGACAACAAAAAGGTGAAGTCGTAAGAACACAATTCACAATACCTATTTATTATAAGTTTAATGATTAAGAAAAAGGCTGCCCTAAAGCAGCCTTTTTCTCTCAGAGCCAAAATCCGTAGTCTGTTGACGATTAACAAAAAACGTTAAAATCTTTTATATTTTTTTCTCTTGACAAACGAGATTCTACTTCTTAAATTTGTATGACTAAAAATTAAAATTATATGAACGAGACAAACAGAATCGAGTATAAACTAGAATACAATTCAGACATTGATATTGAGAAGGAAGTCATAGCTTTTTTAAATTACAAAGAAGGAGGCTACGTTTATTTTGGAATTGATAAAGACGGAGATGTTATCGGCATTGACAATGTTGACGAGTGTATGTTAAAAATCAAAGACCGTCTTAAAAACAATATTTCTCCGTCTGTATTGGGATTATTTGATATTAGTCAGGAGAATTGCTGCGGAGTTAAAATAATTAAGATTACTATAGCAAGCGGATTGCAAAAACCATATTACAAAACAAAATTCGGCATGACAAACAAAGGCTGTTTTATAAGAGTAGGAACAGCCGCCGAACCAATGTCGCAGACTATGATAGAGAAACAGTTTGCCCGTAGAGTGAGGAACTCAATAGGGGAGATTACTTCAAGCAGACAAGAATTGAGTTTTGCCCAGCTTCGTATTTATTATGAGGAAAAAGGATTCAATTTGAATGACAACTTTACAAAAACCCTTGACTTATACAATAGCGAAGGAAAATTCAATTATTTCGCAAATCTTCTTTCAGATAACAGCAATGTATCGTTTAAGGTTGCAAAATACTCCAGTTTAGATCGTGTTGATTTGATAGAAAATAACGAATATGGTTATTGTTCTATCATAAAAGCCACTAATAGCATCATATCAAAATTCGAAGTGGAGAATAGCGTTGCTGCAGAGATAACATACCCTGAAAGAATAGAGACTCCCAAATGGAATAAAAGCGCATTACGCGAAGCTATAATAAATGCTATTGTACATAATGACTACACTTTCGAAGTTCCTCCAAAGTTTGAAATATTTCCTGATAGATTAGAAATAACATCTTTTGGTTCTATACCAGAATCACTTACGACAGAGGAATTTTTCACTGGAATTTCAATTCCTAGAAACAGAGAACTAATGAGAGTTTTTAGAGATTTGGAACTTGTTGAGTCACTTGGCTCCGGAATACCTCGTATTTTGAAATCTTATAGCAGAGACTGCTTTGTCTTTATGGAAAACTTTACAAGAATCATACTTCCAATAGATAGTACATACCTACAAACTACCCAGAAAACTACCCAGAAAACTACCCAGAAAACTACCCAGAAAACTACCCAGAAAACTACCCAGAAAACAGACAGAAAAATAATAGAATGTATTAAAAACAATCCTTACATCAGTCGTGTGGAGTTATCGGAATTATGTAATATTAGTCAAGACGGTATTAAATGGCAACTGAGAAAAATGCAAAAAGAAAATATAATTCGCAGAGTCGGTCCAGATAAAGGAGGATATTGGGAAATTATTTGATTACATCAACTAACCGCCAATTTTTAACTGTAAATTATAAATTGTACATTATCAACGTTTTACCCCCCCCGAAAATTTTCAAAAACACTTGCTTTTTTGAAATAAAATTATAAACTTTGCGGAGAGAAAATCGGGAATTGGGAACGAGTGTTGGGGACGAGAGTTGGGAACAAAGTCCGTTGTCTGTTGTCTTAAAAAATAAACCATTAAAAATCTATAGTGTGAAAAAAATGTTTAAAAAATTAACAGTAGTTGCATCATTCTCTTTGATGTTATTATTAACGTCTTGTGAATCTGGATTTAATGAAACGCAAAAGATAAAGAATGAATTGGATAGATGTATTGAAGCACTTAATTCCGGTGGAGATACAATAACTATAAAGCCAGATGAAGTGGCGACTGTTAAATCGTTTGGAGGAAGGGGGCTTTCGCAATTTTCGTTCACCGATGAACAAATGGATATTGTACCAGTTATCATCTTTAATGAAGATGTGCTCTATAAAATAGACACGATGAGTGACTGGGATTTGGTCAATACTTTTGAGAAATCGATATTCAAGAAATCTTGTTGGGAAATTTTGTCTGTGGAAGATAAAAAATGGCGTGAAAGCTATGAGGTTCTTTACAGAATAACAGAAGATGACTATCAAAACGCCATCATTCTGAATGAATGCGAGGACACTCCTACACCAGACACACTCTCTCCAAACACCCCTTCGCAAAATGTAAATATTTCTGATTTTTCAGTTTCCGAATGTCTCGAAAGAGACCGTGGACTAATGTATGATAATGATACTACTTATGCTGTTGCAATAAATGATAACAGTCTTATGATAAGAAGCACAGCTTATTTCAATTGCTGCTCTGAAGAATTCTGGGAAGAGCTATCTATGGAAGGAAATAAAATCCGTATAGAAATGTTTGAAGATGACAAGGAACCATGTGACTGTATATGTCCTGTCAGCGTTGAGTTCGTCTTGAGTAATTTGGAATTAGGACAGACATATAAAATTGTTCTATCGCGAGGTGTTTATGGATATTTCAGTTTTGAAGTCGTTTTTGAAAAAGATACAGATTTGATGTTTATCATATCGTAAGGAAATTAGGAGTTAGGAGTTAACTTTGCGTCTTTGCGAGAGAAAAAATACACAGCTTTGAGCCTTGTGCCTTGAGCAATTCTGAAAGTCTCACAACTCACAACTCATAGCTCACTGCAAAAAACAATTCCTAACTCCTAATTCCTCATTCCTAATTAAAAAGTCTGTTGACTGTAGTCCTTTAAGTTAAAATAATAAACCATTAAAAATCTATAGTATGAAAAAAATAGCTTTGTTTTTAACATTATCAGTACTGTTTCTATGTTCATGTGACAAAGAAAAAAACTATGAATTAACCGAATGCATTCCTGGCATTGAAGGCTCGTGGAAGTGGAATGCAACCACATCAACAGGTACTTTTGTGTGGATAGCGGACAATTACGATGTGGAGATTTGTTTGATATTTGAAGAAGGAAATCTTTTGAGTGTTAAAAAAAATGATGAAATCCTTGTTTATCAGGAGGAGTTCAAGGTAACAAAACCAACAGATATTCCGCAAGTCGTACATGGTCAGACTCCAGCAAATGAGTATTTGATTGAATTGCCAAAGAAAGTTAGAAATGCCGTCGAAAAGGATATTTTCTTTAATGAAGGAATTGATATAATAGTGGATGGCTACGTGAGTGTTTCTGTTGATGAATATGACGGCACTATGCTTACAATCAGAGGAACTGAGGAAGGTCAAATTATGAGTGACGCACTTTCGAGATATGTAAGATAAAGTCGTAAAATCGGCGCTTTGTTGACTCTGCGTCTCTGCGAAAGAAAATAATATCGGTCACTGAGCTTGTCGAAGTGACAAACAAGATGCCTTCGACAGGCTCAGGCACCGAGCACAGCTCACAGCAAAAAAGCATACCCAAAGTCTGTTGTCTGTTGACCTTAAAAAATAACCCACTATGAAGAAATCGTTGATATTATTAGCTTTTATATTGCTTTTGAATAATGCAAAAGTTCAATCCCAAACTGTCATAAGCGGTCATATTAAAGACACAGCTGGCGAAGCTGTCTTTAATGTCAGCGTGCTGCTTCATGTGGCA
>JAZLEF010000147.1:0-11781 GCA_045615125.1 Bacteroidales bacterium | reverse complement strand
ATATCCTTTCTTGCGTATTTCAATCTGATAAGTTCCGCTCTGCATCTCTTTCGAAACGTATGGCGTGGTGCCTACTAGTTTGTCTTCGACATACACATCAGCCTTTTCAGGGTTGGAGTTCACCTTGAGGAATCCGTATGCAGGGCGCATCTTGACCTCAATGCTTACAGGAGCTCCTTCGGTGATGGTTATCTCGCCGCTTCTGCTGTGATATAAAGGACAATCCACTCTCCATTTGTAAGTGTTTCCTATGGTCAACGGTTCGTTGATATTGTTTTTGTCGACAAACTCGTCGTCGATATAAATCATGGCATTAGCTTGGTCTGTCTTGATGATAAGGTAGTTCGACAACATCTTGGCGACCTCCTTCTCGTCGGTCTTGAAGTCGCCGACCACCACCATCTCATAGCCGCAGAAGTCGCATAAGTCTTCTGGTATCCTGAACTCCGTCTTGCCGAAATCTGGATGTATTATCTCTATAAATGTTGCGGCTTGTGCTGTCAGGTAAAGATATATCTCACCCACTTTAAACTCAACATCAAAGTACGTCTCGAGATTGCCTTTGAATACAAATTTCGCTCTTTGTTCTGCCGTTATATTTTCCGTACTAATTTTTATCAGAGCCATAGGTTTCCAGTTGATGTCTCTGTGGTCTTCTTTATCTAACATCAAGAAACCGTCTATCTTATGAAAAGAACCTTCCTTAACCTTTATCTGCGAGAAGGCGTTAATCGATATCAATGCAAAAATTACAAGTAAAAATTTCTTCATTTTTTAAATTATTGAAAAAAGCAAAGATAGAAAAAAAAAAAGACTACATGACAACAAGACTACAAGTTTTTTTTAAATCTATTTAGTGTAAATAGTGCAATTTAGTGGATAAAAAAACTCCGCGTATCTATTGTATTTACGCGGAGTTTTTTTTGTTCAATGGCCAATGGCCAAAGGTTTAAAGTTCGTTGATGACTTTCATCAGCTGTTCTCCCAATCCGATAGTATAGCCTTGTGAGATAAATACTATCTCGTTTTGTGTGTTGGCAACAATGAATATTGGGAGGTTGTTGTTTTGGAGACGCATGTTTGCTACAATCTCTTTCAACATTTTGCCGTCTTCAATACCGAAAGTAAGGTTTTCTGGAAGTCCTTGGAAGTTCTTCTTTTCAAAGTTCTTCTTATGTTCTTCATTTTGGAACAAGAATACGAAACTTCTACCCCACTTATCCAATTGATCTTTAACCAAAGCTATGTCCTGCATTGCGTGTGTTGTTGGTTCGCTGCCGCCGTCCAAGAGACCGAGTACGTAGAAGCCACGTCCTGTAGTCTGCAACAAGCTCATATCTTCAGTCTTGCCAAGAGGCATATATCTGTTTTCTGAATTGAAGTTACCGATTATTTTAAGACCTTTTTCAGGTTCTCTCATAATAAGCTCTATGTTTGTTGTCTGGTCTGACTCGATATTGAAGAATGTCATACGAGCAAGGACGCTTCCATCTGAGAGGCGTGTACCTGTTGTCAAGACGTAATAACCTGGGTCGAGGGCGAGACCATTTTCAAATAATGTAGAATATTGTTCGCCAACATCCATACCTGGGTCTTTTGCATCGTATGTCAACAAGTCGAAGTTAGTTCCGTCGAATTTCTTGATAGAGAAATGTGTGTAATAACGGAGGTCTGTCAATGCGCCTGCTGGTTTATATGAAGCCATCAAAGTACCTTGGCGCGTTGGAACAACTTTAACGTCGCCTTCTTCAGTAAACTTAACGTCGATCCAGTCTTTGCCTGAGATATATTGTACTTTACCTGTGACAGGGTCGATGCGTGATGGTATACCGAGAGAACGTGCCATTGACACGAAGAAGATATTTCTTGAACGTGAGTCTGTAATCATCGACTTCAAGACACTTGTTGGAGCCATAGGTATGTTACGAGCGTTCAATTCATCTTTTATAATGATATTTTCTTTAATCCAATCGACGAGTTCTTGTGGGTTTTTCTTGAATTGTTTAGCTTGTTCTTGTGAGAAATATTCTGAGAGAGCTTTCTTGTAAGGAACGAGCATTTCATTAGAAACGCGTGGATTCAAGACGTAAGCGTTATAGATGTCGCCTTTGCTTCTATAAGAATAATCAAGGTTATCTTTCAACACATCCAAAGAGATGTCGCGTAAGTCTTTGTCGCTTATTTCTTGAAGAAGGTTCAATGCTATTCTTGCTCTTCCTTTATCGTCAGCATATTGGATGAAATCCATGATAGTTTGATAGTTACCCCATGATTTTTCTATCAAGGCATTGACTTCTTTATCTTTGAAGTTTCTTGGGAAAGAAGCGATATAAGCATTTCTTATTGAGTCTTCGTAAGCGAAACGTCTGTCGTTTTCAGCGCGCATTTCTGGTGTTACGTTAGGCATCTTAGCTTTTTCTGCTGGAGGAGTGATGTCGTATTCGACTATCATTTCATTGCCATAGCAATTTTCGAGTTTAACTATTATCTCGTTTTTCTCAGCGAAAGGCATTTCTTGGAAACCGAATTTACCGTCTTTAGAAGCGTAGACGAGCATATCACCTTGACCTGCTGTCATCCATGTCTCACCTTTTTCGTCTGTTTCTTTAACAGCTACTGTGCAGAATTCAGCGTAGTTGTAAATCTTGAATTCTACTCTTGCACCAGGTACTGGATTATCATTAATATCAATGACTTTGATAGTCATCTTTGATGTCTCTGCGTAGTTATAGACCACGTTGATTTCTGTGTGGTTAGGTGTTACAGAGATAACCTCTTCTGGTCCGTAGTAACGGCCGAACACGCGAGTATGAAGAAGGAGACAACGTGAAGCTGGAGCGTTGAACCAACCGAGGTCGAGTACTGGTTCTGGTTCACAGGCACCGAGGAAGTGCCATTCACCATCGACGTATGCTTCAACCCAGGCGTGGTTGTCGTCGCAGTGAGCCCAACGAGGAGTATATACCTGACGAGCTGGGTTACACATTGCACGCAATGCTGCTACCAAGAATGTTGACTCTTCACCACAGCGACCCCATGATGTCTTCACTGTTGCAAGAGGTGAACTTGTTCTAGAGTCAGAGCCTTTATAGTTGGCTTTTTCATGGCACCAGTGGTTGATTTCCAAAACAGCGTCATACATCGACAAGTCTTTCACTCTGTCTTTCAACTCATCATAGAATACAAATCTTGAGTTATCCAAGTTTTCGTTATTGATTCTCACTGGAACAACGAAATGGTTGAATTCTCTTTCTGGTATGCTATTACCCCAAGGCATTTCGCTTTTTGCTCTATAAGAAGCCAAAATGTTTCTATGATAGAATGCGCCTGGATAATCAGTGATGTCGCTGAGTGGCATATAAGCATACAAGAACTGCAATGCTTCTTTATCTCTTTGTGGCATTTCTGCGTTAAAGATATTGAACAAGTCGCCGTTTGGAAGTTGCGCCATCTTTTCTTGAAGATCTTTTTCAACCTCAGCACGCTGATTGGCATCGGAGAAGAAGTGGTCTTCATTGTTTGAACAAGAAGACATGAAACCAATAACAAAAATGGCTATCAATAAGTTCTTAATCTTTTTCATAGTCATGATTATTATAATGAGTATTTAGCTGGTCTTTCTATACATTCGCTGCGGTCAGGGCCGTATGATACCAATGTGATTGGAACGCCAACATAATCTTCAATAAATTGGGTGTATTTGTTGAGTTCGCGAGGTATTTCTTTTTCTATCTTTTGGTTCCAGCCTTTGAATGATTCCAAGACAGGAGTCATTGTTTGAGTACAAGCGTCGAAAGGCAAGAAATTGATTTGCTCATCTTTATAATTGTAGGCTACAGCTGCCTTTATTTCTTCGAAGTCATCCATAACGTCAGATTTCATCATCATGAGGTTAGTGACGCCGTTGAGCATAACAGCATATTTAAGAGCTGGGAGGTCGAGCCAACCTGTACGACGAGCACGTCCTGTAGTAGCACCGAACTCATGGCCGTTCTTGCGGAGTTTCTCTCCTACTTCGTCAAACAATTCTGTTGGGAAAGGACCAGTACCAACGCGTGTACAGTAAGCCTTGAAGATACCGAACACCTTACCGATTCTACTTGGAGCTACGCCGAGACCAGAACATGCGCCTGCTGCAATAGCTGATGATGATGTCACGAAAGGATAGCTTCCGAAGTCAACATCGAGGAGTGTACCTTGTGCGCCTTCTGCGAGGACACGTTTACCTTCGTCCAATGATTTATTGATGAAATATTCGCTTTCGATAAAGTTGAATTGTTTTAAGAATTCAATAGCTTTGAACCATTCTTCTTCATATTTGTCGAAAGACATATTATCGAGAAGAAGAGTATCCATATCGAAGTTGAGGTTTCTTATTTGGTCGAGATGAATGTTCTTTAATCTTTCATAACGAGCTTTGAAGTCGTCGGAACTGATGTCACCGATACGGAGGCCACGACGAGCTGTCTTGTCGGTATATGTTGGTCCTATACCTTTTAAAGTAGAACCGATTTTATTTTTCTGCAATGCATTTTCATTAGCAGCATCGAGAGCGCGGTGTGTTGGGATGATGAGATGTGACTTGTTTGAAATAAAGAGTCTGTCTCTGATGTCAATACCGCTTTCTGCGAGTTTGTCAATTTCATCTTTGAAAATCTTAGCATCGATGATGACGCCGTTGCCGATGACGTTGACACATTTTTCGTTAAAGATACCTGATGGAATTGTGTGTAAGACAAATTTCTTACCGTCGAACTCGATAGTGTGACCTGCGTTTGGTCCACCTTGGAAACGAGCTACAATATCATAATGAGGTGTGAGAGCATCGACGACTTTACCTTTACCTTCGTCGCCCCACTGCAATCCAAGAAGCAAATCAATTTTTGCCATAATTACTTATTGATTTTTATTATTTTACAAAAAAACTGGCTAAATATCACTCGCGATTTGGAGAGCATACTGTAAGTATGTGTATTTAGCATTCAAAATTAGTAAAAATCTCAGTACGATTATGAAAAAAATTGTTTAAAAATAAAAATATTAGTAAGTGGTTAACTTTCAACGTTTCTTTCAATTCTCATCACCTTATTGACAAGTTTCATTTTTCTCAACTCACCAATAACGGCGTCTAATTGCTTAACGTTATTTACATAAAAAGATACAATAGCTTCAACCATTCCTCCCTCACTTTGTATCTTGACAGAATGAAGGTCGAGTTCTAGTTTTTCATTAAGCATAGTGAATAATGACGAGCCAAAGCCTTTTCTGTTGACACCTGTTATCTTCAGCGTAGCCATGAATGCAATATCCTCGCTGAACTGCCACTTCGCCTTAACGATATTCTTGCCATAACGCGACATCAGATTTATTGCCTTAGGACAATCGGAACGATGTATCTGCAAAGGCTGATTAGGGAAAGATATAGCAACGACATCATCGCCAGGTATCGGATTGCAACATGTTGATATAGTATAACCCAACTCCATACTTTCATTATTTTCCATCTTATCATCAGTCTTGGAATCAGAGCCTACCAATCCAAAGGTGAGTATCTTCAACAAGACATTTGAAGTGCTGCGGCGTCCGTTATTAAAGAGTGGTTCTATATCTTCGTAAGTAATCTTTCCTAATGCCACATAATAATATAAGTCTATTCGTCCGCCAAGACCAGCTTTCTCAACGATATAATCAATGTTTTGTCTGCTGAAATCAACGTTAAATCTTCTGAAGAATTCTTCAAGCCGCGACTTGCCCTTTTCCTTAAATATTCTTCTATAATCTTTTATACCTACTTTAAGTCGTGACTTTGCCAATGATGTAACCAAAAATTCGAAAGACTTTTCCTGAGGCATCTGGAATGCCGATGTTATCACCTCGACCTGATCTCCCATGTTCAGCACATAATCCATCTTGACAAGTTTCTTATTGACATTGGCACCGATGCAATGATTGCCTATTTCGCTATGAATCATATAGGCGAAGTCGAGGACGGTAGCACCTTTAGGCAGATTTTTCATCTCTCCTTTTGGAGTAAAGACGAAAATCTCATCGTTAAACAGGTCAAGTTTAAAACTATTGAGGAATTCTATAGCAGATGAATCGGATGAATTGGTCAGGTTCCTAACATTATCGAGCCATAACAATAGACTATTCTTATCGTTTTTATATTTAAGGTAAGCCATCACTCCACGTTCAGCAATAATGTCCATCTTCTGTGTTCTTATCTGAGTCTCTATCCAGTTACCCTGATTACTCATAAATACAGCGTGAATCGACTCGTAGCCGTTAGTCTTAGGAAATGAGAGCCAGTCTCTGAGTCGCGCGTTGTTTGGACGATAGAACATCGTCAACACGCCGAATGTCTGCCAGCATTGTATCTTCTCCATTTCGAGAGGACAGTCGATGATGATTCTTACGACAAAGAGATCGTAAATCTCTTCTAAAGAAAGTTCATACTTATGCATTCTTTCCCATATACCACTCACGCTTCTCTCAAGGATTTTTATCTCTGCTTTGATTCCTAACTTTTGGAGTTCAGTTCTTATAGGTTCAGCAAACTCGTTCAGTTCTGCTATTTTCTTATCTCTTATTTCGCTCAGTTTTTTCGAGACGGATTCAAACACCTGAGGATTTATATATTTAAGACAAAGATTCTCAAGTTCCATCTTCACAGCGTAGAGTCCGAGTCGATAAGCAAGAGGTGCGTAGAACGACAATGTCTCAGATGCTATCTTGAGCTGTTTATGATGCTGCATCGAGCCGAGGGTTCTC
Organism: Bacteroidales bacterium; assembly: GCA_045615125.1. Taxonomy (GTDB): domain Bacteria; phylum Bacteroidota; class Bacteroidia; order Bacteroidales; family F082; genus Limimorpha. The sequence goes on along the minus strand of JAZLEF010000147.1, from coordinate 5,010 downwards.
ATGTTATGAAGTCTGTCGGCTATTTTCACTAAGATGACGCGAATGTCGTCGCCCATAGTATTGACGATTTTCCTGAAATTCTCCGCCTGCAAACTTTCTATGGTATTTTGAAAATCCATGCCATCAAGTTTGGTAAGGCCTTTCACCACGCGAGCCACCTTAGGACCAAATTCCTCACATATATACTCCTCAGTGTATTCTGTATCCTCTACCACATCGTGCAAAAGAGCACTAACGATTGAAGTCGTGCCCATTCCTATTTCCTTGGCCACAATAATTGCCACCGCTATAGGATGGAAGATATATGGCTCGCCCGACTTACGACGTGCGTCTTTATGAGCTAAAGCTGCAAATTCGTAGGCCTTCTTAACAAGTTCAATATCAGACTCATTTTTTTCTGCTGTCCAAGATTCAAGTAATACATCATACAACTTGTCCATTTCAAGCTGTTCTTCGTGGGAGTATGTGTCAGGATATTTCATCGTTCTCAACATTTGAACACGCAAAGTTAATATGCTTTTTTTCGAAAATCAATAGGGAAAGTGAAAAAAGTTCATAGTTTATAGTTCTTAGTTACAAAAAAACTCAGAACCCCATTTCCGAGATTCTGAGTTTCTAAAATCCTTTAGACTTTAGACTTTCATTTTTCGTCATTAGCCATTAACTTTAGCCATGTGTGCGATAAGGTCTAATACCTTATTTGAATAACCGATTTCGTTGTCGTACCATGAAACGACTTTTACGAATGTATCTGTGAGATAAACGCCAGCGTTAGCATCGAATATTGATGTAAGTGTGCAACCTAAGAAGTCTGATGAAACTACTGCGTCTTCTGTATAACCTAAAATACCTTTAAGTTCACCTTCTGATGCTTCTTTCATAGCTTTGCAGATAGCTTCTTTTGAAGCAGGTTTTTGGAGGTTTACTGTGAGGTCAACAACAGAAACGTCTAATGTAGGAACGCGCATTGAGATACCTGTGAGCTTGCCGTTCAATTCAGGGATGACTTTACCAACAGCTTTAGCAGCACCTGTTGATGAAGGGATGATGTTGCCTGATGCAGCGCGACCACCACGCCAGTCTTTCAATGATGGGCCGTCAACTGTTTTTTGTGTTGCTGTTGTTGAGTGAACTGTTGTCATCAAACCGCTTTCGATACCGAAGTTATCGTGCAAAACCTTAGCTATTGGAGCCAAGCAGTTTGTTGTACATGAAGCGTTAGAAACGAATTGAGTTCCTTTAACGTATGTTTTTTCGTTAACACCGCATACGAACATTGGAGTGTCGTCTTTTGAAGGAGCTGACATAACAACGTATTTTGCGCCTGCTTCGATGTGAGCTTGTGCCTTATCTTTTGAGAGGAACAAACCTGTTGATTCAACAACGTATTCTGCTTCAACTTCATTCCATTTCAAGTTTGCTGGATCTTTTTCAGCAGTGATGCGGATTGGGTTACCGTTGACGATAAGAAGATTTTTCTCCACGTCGAAATCTATTGTGCCGTTGAATTGACCGTGCATTGTGTCATATTTCAACATATATGCTAAATAGTCAACTGGACAGAGGTCGTTAATACCTACTATTTCAATGTCATTACGTGTTTGAGCTGCTCTGAAAACGAAACGGCCGATACGACCGAAACCGTTAATACCAACTTTAATTTTTGCCATACTTTTATAGTTTTTATAGTTTAAACAAATCAAAAATATTATATGTTTTGAATCACGCAAATTTAATTATTTTTTGAAAATATTTTAATGGTCATATCATATTTTTTCAAAAAAATTATCGTTTTAATTGTCAACTCCTAACTCCTAACTCCTAATTCCTAACTAAAAAAAATATTGACTTGTTGCCTTGTAGTCTTGTAGTCTTGTTGACTTTTTTATTATCTTTGCAATCATGGATAAGATTAGAAACTTTTGTATTATAGCTCACATCGATCACGGTAAGAGCACATTGGCAGACAGACTTTTAGAGAACACCAAGACATTATCACAGAAAGAGTTAGTCAATCAGGTTCTCGATGATATGGATTTGCAACGCGAGCGCGGCATCACCATCAAGAGCCACGCTATCCAGATGAATTATATTAAAGACGGTGTCAACTACACCTTAAACCTCATCGATACTCCCGGTCACGTCGACTTCTCTTACGAAGTGTCACGTTCTATCGCGGCTTGCGAAGGTGCGTTATTAGTCGTCGACGCCACACAGGGCATCCAGGCTCAGACCATCTCCAACCTCTATATGGCGATGGAACACGACCTTGAAATCATCCCTGTCATCAACAAAATAGATATGGACAGCGCAAATCCTGAGATGGTGGAAGACCAAATCGTAGACCTCATCGGCTGCGAACGTTCCGACATCTTACGCTGCAGCGCACGTAACAATATAGGTATCGAGGAGATACTCGAAGCCATCGTCAACAGAATACCTGCTCCTAAGGGCGACCCTAACGCTCCATTGCAGGCTCTCATCTTCGACTCTGTATTCAACTCATACCGCGGCATCATCGCCTACTTCCGTATCTTCAACGGAACGATACGCAAAGACGAACTCGTAAAATTCTTCGCAACGAAGATGGAATATCAAGCCGACGAGATAGGCGTGCTTCAACTCAAACAAGTTCCTAAAGACGAACTCTCAGCAGGTAACGTAGGATATATCATCTCTGGCACCAAGACTTCTCCCGAAGTCAAGGTTGGCGATACCATCACTCATGTAGAGAATCCTTGCCTCCAACCTATCGAAGGTTTTGAAAACGTCAAACCTATGGTTTTCGCTGGTGTTTATCCAGTTAGCGCCGACGACTATGAAGAACTACGCGCTTCTTTGGAAAAATTACAGCTCAACGACGCTTCTTTGGTTTGGGAGCCAGAGTCATCAATAGCATTGGGCTTCGGTTTCCGCTGCGGATTCTTGGGACTCCTCCACATGGAAATCGTCCAGGAACGTCTCGACCGCGAGTTCAATATGGACGTCATCACCACCGTGCCTAACGTTTCATTCAAGGCTTATCTCACCGACGGCGACGTCATCGACGTTCACAACCCAAGCGGTTTGCCAGAAGTAACGAAACTCGACCATATCGACGAGCCTTTCATCATAGCAGAAATTATCACCAAAAACGAATTTGTCGGTTCTATCATGAAACTATGTATCGACAAACGTGGTGTCTTGATGAATCAGACTTATCTCACAACAGACCGCGTCGAGCTTAAGTTCCAGATGCCTTTGAGCGAAATCGTTTTCGACTTCTATGATAAATTAAAATCTATATCAAAAGGTTACGCTTCATTCGACTACCACATCGCTGGTTATCAACAAGCAAGTCTCGTTAAATTGGATATCATGTTGAACGGCGAAGTCGTTGACGCTTTGTCAACCTTGATTCACCGCGACAACGCATACGCTTTCGGACGTAAGATGTGCGAGAAACTGAAAGAACTCATCCCACGTCATCAGTTCGACGTCGCAATCCAGGCTTCTATCGGAGCTAAGATTATTGCGAGAGAGACAGTACGTCAGGTTCGTAAGGACGTTACAGCAAAATGTTATGGTGGTGACGTCAGCCGTAAACGTAAGCTCCTCGAAAAGCAGAAAGCTGGTAAGAAGAGAATGCGTCAAATCGGTAGCGTAGAAGTTCCACAATCAGCATTCCTTGCTGTTTTGAAATTAGATTAAAAGACGCAGAGTCACAAAGTCGCAGAGTCGCAAAGATATAGACGTCATTGAAAGATGGCGTCTTTTTTTTGTCTACAGACAACAGACTTTGGATATGCAGTTGAAAAAAGGGTGTCACCCTTATCAGAGCAACACCCTAATTAGCATTATGCATTGATGTAATCGCTTTTATTTTATTACTGGACGAACACTTTTACCGTAGTCACGGAAGTTGTGGGTCATCTCGTAGTCGATACTACTGAAATTGAGGTCGTACGCGTAGTCGGTGAAATCGTGGTCGTTGTAAGGCATAGAACTCCAATAGCAACCGTATAATTCCTCTAAGATGAGCATATTGCCAAGGTAATAACCCGCAGTAGGTAAGAATATACTTTTGCCATTAGGGCCAACTACATTATAGCCATTAACACCATTCTGTGTAGTCCATGTCCATGTACATTTTTCTATCAGCTCTTGGATTTCTGTTGTTGTTGGCATTCTCCAATCACCGCCCCAATTGGCCGTGGCTGCGTCGTATTGCGCACTGAGATTGCCATTGCCATCTATATAACCTTGTGATTGCAACTCTGAATAACTAAGTTCGTATGTAGAACAGTTTAAACTACTATAGTCATTATCTGGTGCTGGTTCTGTCTCTCCCCATGCGTAGTAGTTACCATGACCTTCTGGTGAAGTTGCGCCAACATTACATGTTGCCCATTTTACGCTCAAGCCGAGGTCAACGTATTCGTGGCTGTTGGCATCTGAGCCATCTTCATATTCTTCCCAAGCAAGTGGCTTGTACTCCATATCAGAGATAAATTTGTAATATATCTTGTTAGCTTCCACTCCGCCTTCAAAAGTTACTTTCTTGCTTGTGTTACTCTTCAAATCTACATTGGCTGTTGCATTTGGGAACAAGACAACGTATGAGGCGTTTGTTCCTTCTGTAACATTTATATTTGCAGAAGCATCTTCTGTAACAGCAAATTCAAATGCTCCATCAATGTATTGAAGTGTGTATTCTGTTCCAACAATAGCGCTGCCACTTAATTGTGCGACATCTGTTAAATCTAAGTGAGCTATTGCAATCTGCGTTCTCAATGTTCCGTTCAATGGCAAGACTACTTCATCGTCTTTTATTTCGGCTTTAACTGTTGTCATTGCAATATGGCAGTAGCCTAAATCATCCAAATCTCCGCTTTGGCTTGCAATGCTACCGCTAATGCTTTTTATGATATCGCCTTCTTTTGTCTCTGTAATATAAGAATTAACAGATTCTTTTGAGTTACCTAAATACCATACTTCGTAATCTTGGCCTTCTGTAAGAAGTTCTGCTTC
>JAZLEF010000146.1:0-61656 GCA_045615125.1 Bacteroidales bacterium | reverse complement strand
GTTTCCCATTCTGGTTTGATACCGTTTTTATTTTCCCATTCTTTTGGGTCTTCTGTCTGAGGTATAACGTTGATGTTTATATCTTTAAAATTTGGCTTCATCGTTTACTCCTTTCTTTATTTTGTTATACCTAATTTCTTTTGAAAATCTTGTAATGTCTCTAAAACGTTGCTCTTGACGTGGATGAAATATTCCATGCCAGCTGCTTTGAGTACGTCTGTTGTACCTTCTGGGTTACCAGCCAATACGACGATAGCTTGGTCTTTAAGAGCTTCGTAAATCTTGAGAGCGTTGCCTTCGCCATATTCTTCGTCTGAAGAGCAGATGACAACGATTTCTGGTTTAACTTCCTTAGCTGCTGCGATACCGTCTTCAACAGTCTTGAATCCTGCATTGTCTACTACTTCGAAGCCAGCGCAAGCGAAGAAGTTAGAAGCGAAGTTAGCTCTTGCTTTGAGCATTGCTAAGTTGCCGTATGTTAACATCCATACTACAGGACGTTTGTTGCTTTGGCTGTAAACGTCTGTAGCATAACGTAATTGTTCAAATTGTTGAGCAACGCGGTAAGTAACGATTGTGTCGATTTCTGCGTTTTCGTCACGACGGCAGTTAGCTTCAAATACCCATGCTTCTGGATTTGACTTCATTGTCTCTGTGAAGTTAGGGAATTGGTTTGTGCCGAGGATGATTTCACGACGTGTTGCTACGTTGTTGAGACGTTTTGCAGCGTTGTCTTTAACCATTTTTTGGATTGTGCCGTTACGCAATGCTGCGAGGTAACCGCCTTCTTCTTGAATTTGGAGGAATAATGTCCAAGCTGCTTTTACCAATGAGTCAGTAAGGTTTTCAATATAATATGAACCTGCTGCTGGGTCAGCTACTTTGTCGAAGTGTGATTCTTCTTTCAAGATGAGCTGTTGGTTACGAGCGATGCGTTCTGCAAATTCTGTTGATGATTCATAAACCATGTCGAATGGAGTTACGCTGAATGAGTGAACACCGCCGAGGATAGCTGACATAGAACCTGTTGTTGTACGTAACATATTGACGTATGAGTCATATAAACTCATGTTGATTTGTGCGTTGAAAGCGTGGATGAGCATCTTGGCGTGTTCTTCTTTTGCGCCGTATGCTTTTGCGATGTTAGCCCACAAGATTCTGTAAGCACGCATCTTAGCCATTTCCATGAAGTAGTTTTGTCCTACTGCAACGTTGAAACGCATCTTAGGAAGGATAGCGTCGATGCTTAAGTCTGTATCTGTGAGTTTGTCTAAATATTCAGCACCAATAGCTAAAGCGAAAGCCATTTCTTGAACGATAGTTGCGCCTGCGTTTGTGAAAACGTGAGCGTTAACACCGATTGTTTGGAAGTTAGGCATAGCAGCTTTTGACAAGATGTAAGCCAATTCCATGTCTGTGCCTTCTGAAATGAACCATGTGCCACGACGGATGTAACGTGTCAATGGGTCGTAATTCAAAGAACCGTGTAAACCAGGGATTCTTGAGAGTTGTTCTAAAAGTGGTAAATGATATTTGTTATTGTAGAAACTTAACTCGACTTCTTCTGCATTGATACCGTTAAGTAATGCTGATAATTCAGCGTCGGTGTAATGTTTGTCATACTCAAGACGGAATGTGATAGCGTTAGCACCTCTGCTGAGAGCGTCTAATGCTTTTTCGTTAGCAGCTTTGCAGTCAGTAACGTTGATATCTTGGCAGATGAGCCATTCGTTACCTTTTGTCTTGTTGCCACGAACGTATGGGAACTCATTAGGTTCTACGTTGTTCCATGCAATTGAATTGAGATCTTCAGCGCGGTAATAAGGTCTTACCGAAAAGCCTTCAGCCGTTTTCCAAACTAATTTTTTGTCGTAATCGGCTCCTTTAAGGTCTTTTTGAATCACGGATTCCCATTGTTCGGTACTTACCGCAGGAAATTCCTCAAAAAGTTTTTTCTGGTTACTCATAGTGTCTTATATTAAAAATATTAAAAAATATTGATTTAATTTGAAATTCTATTTGTCAATCTGAAATTGCCATTGCCAATTTGGAAAGCATCCCAACGTGTTCCTTCTGTGTCGTTAGGAACGTCGATGGTATATTCAAGTCTGTTGTTGTTGTATATTGTGATTCTTCCTTTTGACTTTCCAAGTTTGTTGGATGTTGGATTGTTGCGATTGGAGAAATCGTGTACGTAACAATTGTATGTGGCATTGTCGTCAACGTCGGTGATTGTTATAGTTTCTGGACCGTTGCCGTCAATATCGTCTCTGTCTAATCTCGCTGTGCGGTCGTCAGAAACTCTCATGTGATGATATGAGATATGATATTTGCCTACTTTTTCAAGATGAAGGTCGAGGTCGTTAGGACTTGAACCCCAATCAAGAACGATACGAACGTGTCCTAATTCCATCATCTTACATACTGAAAAACGATTGAAATATATCATTCCTGCTACAACTTCAAACTTATAGTCAGCAGTGATATATCCTTGCTTTCTGAATGTGAATATATATTTGCCGTCTTTTTGCATAGGAAATCTGACTATACCGTCAACGTCTGTAGTGTATTCTCCTACATTTATGATTTCAATCTTTGCATTCTGAACAGGCTTGTCGTCTTCTGCATCAGCAAAACGTAATGTCATTAAACCTTCTTCTGATAATATGATTTCATCTTCAAGAACATCCATCATTCTGTTGAAGTCTTCATCAAAGTTATCTCCCATTTCTATTTGTGCAAATAAAAACATAGGAAACATAAACATTAAGATTAAAAGTAACTTTTTCATAAGCATTATGATTTAAATTTTTTCTCCACAAATATAAATCAAAATTCTTTATCACGAACAAAAATCTTACTTTTTATATATAAGGTATTTTCATTAAAAAAATCTCTTTTGCCATGTACGTTGTCTGTCGACTTTTATTATTTTTGTAGATTGTAAAAGTTGTTTATAAAATTATTTATTATGAGAAAATATTTATTGATACTATTGTTTCTAATTCCTCTTATGTCGAGGTCTCAGTCTTGTGAAGTGTCGGGAAATCAAGAAGGTGTATGGGATTGTGATACCGTATTCGTTGTTGACAATGTAATGGTTCCTGAAGATAGTAAGCTCATTGTTGCTGAAGGAACAAAAGTCATTTTTAAAGATTATTTCAGTATTATTGTAAACGGTTCTTTCGAAGCCGTAGGATGTGAAAACGATTCTATATATTTTACTGTCATTGATACAACGGGTTTCTATCGTTGGGATTCTGGCGAAGGTGGATGGAATGGTCTCGTTTTTCAAAATCTTAAAGAAACATTAAGACTTGAATATTGTCATTTTTCGTACGGCAAGGCTGCTGAAGAAATGATATACGGTGGCGCAGTGAGAATATATAATACCGATAATGTCGTGATTGATAATTGTACCTTCTATCGCAATCACACACGCGGAAAAGGCGGTGCTCTCTATGCCGAATATTCCAATGTTTTGATTACAAACTGCGAAGTTGATTCCAATATCGCATATACCGAAGACGGTGCTTATACGCACGGTGCTGGCTTCCAATTTCATAGATGTTCTGTTAAGATGGAAGATATGTATTTCCATGATAATTATTGTAACACATGTTATGGCGGTGGCGTCAATTTCGATAGCTGTTCAGTCAATGTCAATAGGGCAGTCTTTGAAGATAATTATGCAGTAAACGCAGCTGGCATGGGAATACAACGTAGTGAAGATTATGAAGTGAGAATTTCTAATTTGTTGTTTGATAATAATATCGTTATGCATTATGGTGGTGCGATGGCGATGGCATCTACTTCTCCTTTCATTCAAAATGTCACTATGGCAAATAATTATTGTATCGGTGCAGGTGGTGGTGCGATGCAGTTCTTCGGCGGATCTAAGCCTGTGTTCAAAAACTGTATCATCTGGGGCAACGATTGGTATGACGAAGAACAAACCTCAATCACCGATGGCGGACAGATATTCATCTGGGGCTCCGACTGCGCACCTGAGTTTTACAACACTCTTATCGAAGGTGGTCTTAAGCAAATACATGGTAATCAATATGTAGCTGTCTACGATTTCCCAACAATGCTTGAAGTAGACCCGATGTTCATCGATACTGTGGCTCGTAATTTCCAATTGCAAGCCGACAGCCCAGCTATCAACAGTGGAACAATAGATACAACAGCTTTGATGATGCCTGCAACTGACCTCCTCGGTAATCCTAGAATAGTGGGCAACAGGGTTGATATGGGTTGTTATGAGTCAAGTGTGACTTATCTTAAAAAGAATCAATATCAGGCTGATAAACTTAAAATATTCCCTAATCCATTGAATGATAATAGTGTTTGTTTGTTCGATAATAAACATACTTCTCGAGTAACATTGCAAGTTGCCGATTATAAAGGTTCTTTGTTGTATGTGAAAGATTTGGGCTTGTTGCCTGCTGGAATGAATGAGATTCCTCTTTCTGAACTGACAGAAATCTTAAAAAATAATAACGTATATTTTTTAAGCATAAAAACAGATGTAGAAACGTTAAATGCTAAATTAGTTTACTAAAATTTATTATGAAAAATATATTCAAAAACAAACAATTCCTCGGAATAGTATTTGCGATTGTAGCATTCGCACTTATCACTTTGGTTTATTTTACACCTATTTTGGAAGGTAAAAGAATAAAACAGCATGATATTGAAATGTACAAAGGCATGTCGCAGGAAATCAATGAATTTCGTAATGAAACTGGAGAACAGTCTCTCTGGACTAACTCAATGTTCGGTGGTATGCCTGCATGGAATATCGGCGTGCAGCAAAATAGTAACCTCATGACGTACGTGCAGAAAATCATAGGTTTAGGATTCCCAAGTCCTATAATGTCAGTGTTTATAAGTATGCTCGGCTTCTTTATTCTGCTTCTCGTTTTAGAATGTAAAACGTGGATTAGTTTCATCGGTGCATTAGCTTACGGATTTACATCGTATCTCTTTATCGTCATGGGTGCAGGCCACAATTCAAAGGCTGTCGCAATGGCGTATATGGCTCCTGTAATTGCAGGTATAATAATGACTTACAAAGGAAAATATCTATGGGGCACAGTCCTTACTGCAATATCATTGGCACTCGAAATAAGAGCAGGTCACATTCAGATTACCTATTATCTGTTCATGATAGTGCTGATAATGATTATCGCGGAATTTATCGAGGCTATAAAAACTAAAAAATATTTAGATTTCTTTAAAGCAAGCGGAATACTTGCAATAGTGGCAATCTTGGCAGTAATGACAAGTATAACAACGCTTTATGCTAATTACGAATTTGGTAAGGAGACAATGCGTGGCAAACCTGTCCTCACAGAAAACGTTGAAAACCAGACTCGAGGTCTCGACAGAGATTATATAACACAATGGAGTTATGGCATTGGTGAGACATGGAGCCTTATGATTCCTAATGTGAAAGGTGGTGCTTCGGCTTACATCGGCAACGATAATCCTGCTTTGGAAAACGCAGACCCTCGCTACCGCTCGATGATAGCACAAAACAACGCATATTGGGGAGACCAACCAGGAACAAGCGGACCTGTTTATGTTGGCGCAATAGTCTGTTTCTTATTTGTACTTGGTTTGTTTGTTGTGAAAGGAAAGATAAAGTGGGTGTTGCTCGCAGCTACAATACTCTCAATATTATTGAGTTGGGGTAAAAACTTCATGGGATTCACAGACTTCTTCCTCGACTATTTCCCATTATACAATAAGTTTAGAGCTGTCTCGATGACACTCGTAATAGCTGAAGTCTGTATGCCAATTCTTGCCTTCCCCGCTCTCGCTGAAGTGATGAAAAATCCTGAAATTTTGAAGAAAAATATGTATTATCTTTACGTATCTTTCGGATTGACAGCAGGTTTGTGTTCGTTGTTCTATATCGCTCCTAACGTTTTCTTCAACTTCCTCAGTCAAGGCGAGGCTGCTCAATTCGCTCAATTAGGTGCAGGCAAAGACGGTGCTGTATATCAGATGTTTGCAAGTGAATTGGAAAAAGTACGCATTGCGATATTCCAAAAAGATGCAATAAGAAGTTTCTTGTTTATAACAGTAGCGTCTACATTGTTGATGCTTAATGTTAATGGTAAATTGAAAAATAATGCCATGTTTGCGATGTTTGCTGTTTTGGTCGTAATGGATATGTTCCCAATCAACAAACGTTATCTCAATAATGACAATTTCATCGATAGTCGCCGTTTCGACAAACCTTTTGTTATGTCAGAAGTTGACAAACAAATCTTACAAGACAACAGCTTGAACTACAGAGTAATGAATCTTACAACAAGCACTTTCAACGATGCAAGTACATCATATTTCCATAAATCAATTGGCGGTTATCATGGTGCAAAACTTCGTCGTTATCAAGATATTATAAATCATTATTTAGGTGGAAACAATGTCGGAAGCGATGGTTTTTGGAATGTTCTTAATATGTTGAACACCAAATATTTGATATATCCACAAAATAATAATAAACCTGTTGTAATGCCAAATCCTGATGCTTTCGGTAATGCTTGGTTAGTATCTGATATTAAATGGGTTGCAACTCCTAATGAAGAAATCGCCGCTATTGAAGACACTGATGTCAGGACAACGGCTATTGTTAATGAGGAATTTAGAAATGTTGTTGGCGATTTCAATCCAATTTCAGGATTCGGAACAATTCAGTTGGCTTCTTATAAACCTAACGAATTGATTTACAATTTTAATTCTTCAAAAGACGAATTGGTTGTATTTTCTGAGATATGGACAAGCAAAGGATGGACAATGTGGATTGATGGAAAAGAAGCTCCATTGATCAGAGCAGACTATATCTTAAGAGCAGCTGTTATTCCTGCTGGCAATCATGATATTATGATGCGTTACGAACCAAGAATCTGGAAAGTCGGTAACACAATCCAATTCATTTCCTCCTTGATTTTGATTTTAGGCTTATTTGCTGCAATCTTCGTAACTTACAAGAAATCAGTATCAAAACAATAATTATGCATTAAGAATTAAGAATTAAAATGAAGCGTGTCTTAATCATAACATATTATTGGCCTCCATCGGGTGGTTCTGGCGTGCAGCGATGGTTGAAGATGTCGAAGTACCTGCCTGAAAATAATTGGCAACCTGTTATTTACACTGCTGATGGAGCTGAATATCCAGTGGAGGATATGTCCTTGGTAAAAGATGTGACACCTGAAGCTGAGATTATAAGACGACCAATAATAGAACCTTATTCTTTCTATAAAAAGTTTTTAGGAATTAAGAAGGATGAAAAGATAAAAGCAGGTTTCATTAACGAAGGAAAAAAGAAGTCGGCATGGAAAGAAAATATAAGTATTTGGTTAAGAGGTAATTTATTTGTTCCAGATGCTCGTTGTTGGTGGATTAAACCTTCTGTGAAATATCTTAAAAAATATTTAGAAACAAATCCTGTTGATGCTATTATTTCGACAGGACCTCCTCATTCTATGCATCTTATCGCTAAAGAGTTACATAAAAAATTTAACATTCCGTGGGTGGCCGATTTTAGAGACCCTTGGACGGATATAGATTTCTTTAGTGAGTTAAAATTAACAAAATATAGTTTAAAGAAACATCATAACCTTCAATACCAAGTTCTTACAGAAGCAAACAAAGTAGTGACCGTGGGTTGGGATTGGGCAAAAGGTCTTGAAAGACACGGCGCAAAAGATGTTGCAGTCATAACCAATGGCTATGATTTTAACATAGAAGAACTTAAGACTAAATCTGAATTATCCGAAAATTTCACGATGTCGCATGTTGGAATCATAGGTGCTGCAAGAAATGCGACAAAATTCTGGGAGGCTCTTGGTGAACTTATAAAGGATGAAAATATTCCTGATTTCTCTAACTTGTTAAAGATTAGACTAATAGGACAAGTAGATAACTCTGTCATAGTTTCAATAAAAGAGAATAATCTGGAAAATCATGTTGAGATAATTCCATATATACCACATGAGAAAGTGATTGTCGAACAAAGTTCTTCGCAGGTTTTGTTACTTTTTGTTAATAATTCGCCTAATGCTAAAGGTATTCTTACAGGAAAGATTTTCGAATATATGGCTTCAGGACGTCCAATCATGGCGATAGGTCCTAAAGATGGCGATACTGCAATAATTCTCGATGAGACAAAATCAGGATTTATCGTCGATTTTGAAGATAAAGAAGGCATGAAGAAAATGATTCTTGATTTATTTGAAAAATATAAAGAGAATCAACTTATTACAAAGGAAAACGAAAGCGTTAAAAAATATTCACGCAGAGCTTTGGCTAAAGAATATGTTAATTTAATTGAGAGTATTTTGAAAAATGAATGACATTAAAATAATAATACAGGCACGTACTGGATCAACACGTCTGCCGCAAAAAATGATACTTCCTTTCTATGAAAATGAAGGAATCTTTTCATTGATACTTAATAGATTAACATCAAATATTAAAAAAGAGAATATTATACTTGCTACATCCTCTAATTCTAATAATGATGTTTTAGTTGAGACAGCGAAACGTTATGGTATTAATTATTTTAGAGGTTCAGAAAATGATGTGCTTCAACGTTTTATAGATGCTGCAAATCATTTTAATGCAAATAAAATCATAAGAGTGTGTGCAGATAATCCTTTCTTGGATATAGATTATCTTAATTTTCTTTTACAAAATTTTGAAATGACAGATTGCGATTATATGTCGTTTTCAACTTCAGAAGGAACTCCAACTATAAAAACTCATTATGGTTTTTGGGCTGAGGCTGTGACACTTAATGCTTTAAATAAAGTTAAAGCTATGACTGAGGAAAGTCTTTATCATGAACATGTAACTAATTTTATCTATGCAAACAAAGATGTTTTTGATGTAAGATTTTTTAACATTTCTGAAGTAATAGAAAAACATGACGATATAAGACTTACTATCGACACAAAAACTGATTTTGATATTCAGAAAGAGATTTTTAATGATATTTATAAAAAGAAACCAAATTTCAATGCTTTTGATGTTGTTGCTTTTTTAAATGAGAATCAACAATATATGAAAGTTATGAGAGATGAAATATTAAAGAATCAGAAGTAATTATGGGAACTTATATAATTGGTGAAATAGGACAAAATCACAATGGCTCGGTTGATATTGCAAAACTTATCGTCGAGTTGATTTCACGACCTGTCAAGGAAGAATATTTCGGTATGGATTTGCAACCTATGAACGCGGTAAAAATGACGAAACGTGACCTCGCTCATGAGTTGTCTGATTCGCAGATGTCAAGACTTTATGATTCACCTAATTCATTTGGAAGGACTTACGGTGAACATAGAGCTTTTTTAGAGCTTTCTGATGAGCAACATTATGAAGTTTATAAGTTCGCTAAGGAAAAGGGACTAGATTTTGTTGAGACCTTATGCGCTCCTTCATGCTTAAGCATAATGAAATATTTTTCTCCTGATTTTCTGAAAGTTGCAAGTCGTGATGTGACAAATATTCCTTTGTTGGAAGCTCTCGCAGAGACAAAAATCCCGATTATCTTATCAACAGGAATGGCTGGTAAAAAAGAACTTGATGAGGCTTTGGACGTGATAACTAAATACCACAACAATATTTCAATTCTTCATTGCGTCTCTCAATATCCTACAAATCCAAATAATCTGAATCTCAACACGATAAAATATCTTAAAAATAATTATCCTCAATATAAGATTGGTTTCTCTGATCATACAATAGGAATCTCTGCTCCAGTTGCAGCCATAGCTATGGGCGCGGAAATCATTGAAAAACACGTCACTATCGACAGAAGAATGAAAGGTACCGACCAAGCTGGTTCCTTGGGTCCAGATGGCGTCAACCGAATGATTCGCGACATCAGAATAACAGAAATGGCTATGGGTAAAGAAGAAATCTTCATCGAACCTGATGTGTTGAGTAGCAAGATAAAACTTGAACGTTCCATTGCGACAAACCGTAATATTAAAGTTGGTGAGATTATAACAGAAAACGATATTCATCTTTTAAGTCCCGGTGACGGTTTTAAATGGTCTGAAAGTCAATCTGTTATTGGCAAGAAGGTGAAAGTTGAAATACCAAGAAACGAAATTATTTATCCTCAAAATATAGAGTAAATGAAGAGACCTAAATTAATTTTAACAGATATCGACGGAGTCTGGACCGACGGCGGAATGTATTACGACCAAACAGGCAACGAATGGAAAAAATTCCATACTTACGACAGTGCTGGTGTTTTGTTTGCTCATCAAAATGAGATTCCTGTTGGAATAATTACAGGAGAGGATACTGAGATTGTGGCAAGAAGAGCTGCTAAACTCAAAGTAGATTATCTGTTTCAAGGCGTTAAAAATAAACTCGAAGTAGCGGAAAATCTTTGTAAAGAGTTGAATATCACTTTGGAAGATGTAGCTTATATAGGCGATGATTTAGGTGATGTCGAATTGTCAAAAAAAGTTGGGATTTCTGCCACACCAAATTCAGCTCCAGAATACATTAAAAAATCTGCTCAGATGGTGATGTCAAAAAATGGAGGAGAAGGTGTGTTTCGTGAATTTGTTGAAAAGATTTTAGGAATATGTTAAAGAAATTTATCATAGGAATTTTCAAACCTAAATTTTTATTTAGATATATCGTCAAATCCAAGGCTAAAAGCTGCAAAGGAAAACTTTCGGTAAATGGATTTTCTACTGTTAACAATAATACGCATCTTGGTTATAATGTTAATTTTAACGGTATGAAAATCACAGGTAAGGGACGTTGTGTAATAGGTGATAATTTCCATTCAGGAACCAACTGTCAAATAATGACAGATTATCATAATTATGATTGCGGAACAAAGATTCCATACGATAACACTGTGATTGTAAAAGATGTTGTTATAGAAGATAATGTTTGGTTAGGAAATAATGTTATCGTACTTCCTGGAGTTACTATTGGAGAGGGTGTTGTTATTCAAGCAGGTAGCGTTGTCGTAAAAGATATTCCTGCATTGTCGGTTGCTGGCGGTCACCCTGCTAAAGTGTTTAAAATGAGAGATATTGAACATTATAATAAACTGAAAGACCAAAAACAATTTTTCTGATGAAATACAGTAAACTTAATGTTTTAGAAATCAATGAAATATCGAGAATAGTGAAGGAAAAGCAGCCTTCATTGTTCAAGCAAATCTGTATTTTTGTCGGGCAATTGTTTTATTACACATTTATTATTCATTTTAAATATAAGTCATTGCCTTTCAATTATAAAGGTTTGCTTTTCTTTGGTGTTTCACTTAATAATCGTCGTTCGCTCGAACCAATAATCAATAAGGTTGAAAAAGATACATATTTATATCTTAACAATCATGTGACAGATGTGCATAAAAGACGCGCTTGGTGGCATAGCATCCCTTATATATTTTCCTTAATAAAACTTTACAAAAATTCTAGTCAAGAAGATAAATCTCTTATTATTAAATATTTCACTCGTCTTTGGACTACTTACGGACTTTATAAAGTGGCTGGTGAAATGCTTGATAAATACAATGTGAAAGTCTTGGTATTGGCAAACGACCATAACGACATAAATCGATGCTTGATTTTCAATGCATTGGAAAGGAATATAAAAACGGTTTATGTACAACATGCCTCAGTGAAAAAAGGATTCCCAAGATTGGATTTCACTTATTCTTTTTTAGATGGACAAGAATCGTTGGACAAATATCTTTATGCTGGAAAACCTAATGGCGAAGTCTATCTCTCTGGTGGAGTTCGTTTTGATTTTCTTTACGATAAGATTGTTGAAAGAAATAATGAAGTTAATAAAATTGGTGTGGCAATCAATATGTTAGATGATTTTGAAAAAGTTAAAAAACTTTGTCTTTTTCTGAAAAAAGAAGGATATGAAAATATTGTACTACGTCCACATCCTCGTTATCAGCATCTTGATACAGAATGGTTAATAAATAATAACATTTCTATTTCAAATCCCAAGGAAGAAAGTTCATTTGATTTCATTGCCAATATAGATTTCATGATTTCAAATGAATCCGCGATACATCTAGACGCTTCTATTATGCATTGTCCTACTGTTCTTTATAATATGTCGGACAACAATGTTCTTGATGATTATAATTTCGTTAAAAATAATTTAGTCAAGCTAGCTGACAATAATTCTGACTTATTAAATTTCATTAAGAATCCATACGAGATAATGCCAAGTAAGGAAGTTTTGCAATTTTACAATGCATCTTCCAATTCACATTTAGAAGGCAAACTTGGCGAGATAATGGCAATGTTTTTAAATATGCTTTGTCAAAATAAGGAAAATCAATTCGATAAAGAATATGGTTTTATCGCGAAATCAGATTTTCTTCATAAAATCGATGATTCTTTCGCAGGCTAATCCATCTCCATAAGGGTTAAGTGCTTGACTCATTTTTTCGTAATAACTTTCGTTATCCAATAATTCAGAGACTTCGTTTAAGATTTTATCGTAGTCGGTGCCAACGAGTTTCACTGTTCCAGCGACGAGTGCTTCTGGGCGTTCGGTATTATTGCGCATAACGAGAACAGGTTTTCCGAGACTTGGTGCTTCTTCTTGGATTCCACCGCTATCAGTCAAGATGATATTAGCTTTTTCCATTAAGAATACAAAGTTAAGATAGTCAAGAGGTTCTATGAAAAATGTGTTGCTTGAGAATTGACTGTCGTGAGTTTTATTTTTAACATCAATACCGAAAATCTCAGAGATAGGTTTTCTGACATTAGGATTAAGATGCATAGGATACACAAAATCGACATCCGGATATTTTATTGAAAGGTCACGTATAGCGCAGCAGATGTTTTTGAAACCATCACCAAAGTTTTCACGACGATGGCCTGTGATAAGAACGATTTTCTTTTGACGCTCAACATTATAACCATTTTCTTTGATGTTATTTTTTAAAGTTTCAGTGAGAACTGCGTCGTTCTTTATTTTGTCAACGACCATAAATAAAGCATCGATGACGGTATTGCCAGTTATTATGATATTTTGATTATCTACATTCTCTTTCAAGAGATTTTGACGGCTTAGTTCAGTAGGGGAGAAGTGATAAGTAGCGATTCTACCTGTCATTCTGCGGTTCATCTCTTCAGGCCATGGACTGTATATGTCGTTAGTTCTCAATCCTGCTTCGATGTGAGCCACTGGGATTTGTTTATAAAAAGCCGCCAAAGCAGCAGCCATTGAAGTAGTAGTGTCGCCGTGGACGAGGACTATGTCGGGATTTGATTCATTGAGGACATCGCGAAGTCCGAGCATGACACGTGATGTTATATCATACAAATCCTGACCTTGTTTCATGATGTTAAGGTCGTAATCAGGTTTTATATCGAAGATGTCGAGTACTTGGTCGAGCATCTCACGATGTTGGGCTGTAACACATACTATAGTTTGAAAATCAGAAGTTTCCTGAAACTTCTTTACGAGCGGAGCCATTTTGATAGCTTCGGGACGTGTTCCAAAAACCAACATTACCTTTTTCATATTACGATATTTATTTGTTCATATTATTGCCGCAGAAATCAAGTACAATCACATCGTTTCTGTAGTTAAGTTCAGCAAATTCACGATGGTTTACGAGGAAGACAACAATGTCAGCAGTCTCGTAAGCGACTTTATAATCAGTGAGTTTGAAGAGATTATTTTCTTTTACGTTAGGTTCTACAACCATGATGTCGGGATTATTGCAAGCCTGAATCACATTGGTTGTTATTGACTTGGCAGGAGACTCTCTTAAATCGTCGATATTAGGTTTGAAAGCGAGACCCATCATCGCCACTTTTGGTTTACGATGGTTTTTGAGTTCAAACTCAAGCATGCAGTTCTTCACTTTCTCAGCGCACCAAAGTGCCTTGTAATTATTTATCTCTCTCGCTGTTGCGATAATCTTCGATTCTTTTGGATAATCAGCCGTAATGAAATATGGGTCAACAGCGATGCAATGACCGCCGACTCCGCAACCTGGACGAAGTATGTTGACTCTTGGATGTTTGTTTGCCAAATCGATGAGTTCCCAGACATTGATGCCTGCCTTGTCGCATATGATTGACAATTCGTTAGCGAAAGCTATCTGTACGTCGCGAGAAGAATTCTCTGTGAGTTTGCACATCTCCGCTGTACGGCTGTTTGTTGAATGTAATGCGCCTTTAACAAATATTTGGTAAAACTCTTTAGCTTTTTCTGTCGAAGCCTCGTTGACGCCGCCGATGACGCGGTCGTTGTTTTCGAGTTCGAATATCACGTTGCCAGGGAGCACACGTTCAGGGCAGTAAGCGATGAAAATCTTGTCTTTAAGTTCTGGGCGAGTCTCATAAATCAGCGACATCATCTTCTCTGTAGTTCCGACTGGTGATGTCGATTCGATGACGAAGAGGTCGTTAGCTTTGAGGAGAGGCAACACCATGCGAGTGGCAGCTTCCACGTAAGAGATGTCAGGTTCGTGGTCGCCTTTGAATGGAGTTGGAACGACGATGAAATAAGCGTCACATTCTTGAGGTTCAGTATAAGCCTTGAACCTACCGCTGGCGATGACTTCCTTAAGAAGCTGTTCCATACCAGGTTCAATGATATGAAGCACGCCTTTGTTAGTAGTCTCAACCACATTTTTATTGATATCCACTCCGACTACATCGACGCCATGTTTAGCAGCGATAATCGCTGTTGGCAGACCGATGTAACCTAAACCCATGAAACAAGCTCTCATCTTACGAAATTTTATTTATCTGCAAAGATAATAAAATGGCAAAAGACAAAAGACTAAGGGCTAAAGTTTTTTTGAAAGAAAATATAACAGATTGTTATACCAACTTGTATTAGATAAATAATTTTTTTTATCTTTGTAATCTTAATAATTTTTTCAATGGAGAATATTAAAATAGCAGTCATAGGTCTTGGTTATGTGGGACTTCCTCTCGCACGACTTTTTTCTACTAAGTTTGAGACAATAGGTTTTGACCTTAATGAAACTCGTGTTAATCAACTGAACAAAGGTGTCGACTCAACCTTGGAAGTCGATGATGATTTGTTGAAAGATGCTATTATTAATCATGGATTTAGGTGTACTACAAATATTAATGACTTAAAAGATTTTAACTTTTATGTTGTGGCAGTTCCAACTCCTATTGATGAAAACAACCATCCGGATTTAACACCTTTGATCAAGGCTAGTGAGACTGTTGGAAAAGTTATTAAGAAAAATGATATTGTAGTATATGAATCAACGGTTTATCCTGGTGTAACAGAAGAGGAATGTATTCCTGTAGTCGAGAAAATTTCTGGTTTGAAATTCAATGTCGATTTTTTTGCAGGTTATTCGCCTGAAAGAATAAACCCAGGAGATAAGTTGCATACCGTAGAGAAAATCAAGAAGGTGACGTCTGGTTCAACGCCAGAGATTGCAGAAACTGTCGATACTGTATATAACACAGTCTTAATCAATGGAACGCATAAAGCACCTTCTATAAAAGTTGCAGAAGCATCCAAGATAATAGAGAATTCGCAGCGTGATGTGAACATTGCATTCATAAATGAACTTGCCAAGATTTTTAATGCAATGGGAATTGATACACATGATGTTATAGAAGCAGCTTCTTCAAAATGGAATTTCATTAAATTGAATCCTGGTCTCGTAGGCGGACATTGCATCAGCGTTGACCCTTATTATCTCATACAAAAAGCTCAGGTTTATGGAGTGATGCCTCGTATCATGTCGTCGGCACGTCATCTCAACGATGGTATGGGAGAATATGTTGCGAATAAGACTATTAAACTGATGAATAAAAAAGGTGTCCTTGTCAAAGATGCAAAAATTCTCATTCTTGGAATCACATTCAAGGAAAACTGTCCCGATATTCGTAACACCAAGGTTTCCGATATTATACATACATTAAAAGAATTTACTGATAATATCACTATTTTCGACCCATGGGCTGACACGAAATTAGTGAAGAAAGAATATAATCTTGATATTGTCAATGAATTAGAAGTTAATGAAAAATATGACGCTGCTATTCTGGCAGTGGCCCATGATCATTTTTTGAATTTAGACATAAAATCTTTAATGAAAGAAAACAGTGTCATCTACGATGTGAAGGGTATTTTGGATAGAAATATTATTGATGGAAGACTATAAAAATAATAATTATGAAAGCAATAAAACAAATTTTTATAGCAATCTTTATGATGACTTTGTTAGTCAATTGCACAAATGACAAAAATGAAAAACCTGTCGTTTATATGACAAGCGACATCTCTCCAGAAGGTCTCGTTAAAGTTTATGAGGCTCTTGGCATTAAAGCTGAAGGCAGAGTGGCTGTCAAGATTTCAACAGGTGAACCTGGTGGCAAAAACTTCTTGAAACCTGAACTTATCAAAGACCTTGTACAAAAAGTAAACGGAACATTAGTTGAATGTAATACAGCTTACGCCGGCAGACGTAACACCAATGAAGCACATTGGCAAACTTTTAAAGATCATGGTTTTATGGCGATAGCTCCATGTGACCTTATGGATGAATTTGGAGAAAAGAAAATCCCAGTCAAAGACACAACTCATATCAAATATAATATCGTCGGTGACCATATCGACAACTACGACTTCATGATTAACATTGCTCACTTCAAAGGTCACGCCATGGGCGGATTCGGCGGTGTATTGAAAAATCAGTCTATTGGCATTGCTTCAGCTAATGGCAAAGCATATATCCATACCGCAGGAAAAACAGAAGACAAGAATCTTATTTGGAAAGAAAATCGCGATGTCTCTCAAGACCATTTCATCGAAGCTATGGCAGCATCAGCTCAATCAGTTCACGATTATTTTGACGGAAAGATATTATATATCAATGTCATGAATAATCTTTCTGTCGATTGCGACTGCAACAATCATCCAGCCGATCCAGAAATGAAAGATATCGGCATCTTAGCATCTACCGACCCTGTCGCCCTCGATCAGGCATGCGTTGACTTGGTATTCAATTATCCTTCACAAGAAGGTGACGACGCTAAGGCATTGATAGAGAGAATCAACTCACGTCATGGTGTTCATATTATCGAACATGCCGCAGCAATAGGACTTGGCTCGAGAGAATATGAACTTGTCAAGATTGACTAAGGGCTAAGGATGACGGACAAAAGACTTGATATTTATGAAAATTACGTTTAGGTATTTGACATTGATATTTTTGATTCTTTTTGCAACAAGGTCTGTTGTCTCTTGTCCGTTGTCTGTTGACAAAATCCAAAAATCCGTGCGACGTCAGCTTAACGATTTCCCTAAATCGACTTTGCAGGATTTATATAAGAGTTTCTTTCAAGACAGATTCGGTCCGGGTCATCTTGTCAGCGACACTTCTATGGCGGGGAGATACCTTCGTCATGAACTTAACAACTCGACAGTCTTTCACGAAAAATATTACGAACCGACAGGTTACGAATCTAATTAATACAGAGTCAATCTCTCTGTCATAAAAGAAAATAAAATATCATATCATGATTTCTTCGATGCTTTTCTAAGAAGTGTAGAGAATGTGAATCTGAATGACATCGAGGAATGGAAAACTGAATGGGCTGAGATAGAATCTGTCATTATTTCAATGAATTTAAATCTGGAAAATTTTGAAGAAGATTTGGAGATAATACATTCAGTTTTGGAGCAAGGCAAATACGCAGTGCATCACAGCGAGATTTAT
Organism: Bacteroidales bacterium; assembly: GCA_045615125.1. GTDB lineage: Bacteria > Bacteroidota > Bacteroidia > Bacteroidales > F082 > Limimorpha. Next base: position 43,895 of record JAZLEF010000146.1, on the reverse strand, counting down.
AATTCCGAATATAATCCGCACTACAGAATCATTGAGAAATCTATTTTTGAGAAAGAGATACTGCCTTTGATAGATGAGTCATTTTGACATTGAAAACGACATAATGTTGCCTTGTAGTCATGTTGACTTGTTGACTTAAAATAAGTATCTTTGCGCAAAATTTCAAATATGAACTCATCACCATTATATCCTGTCATTAAACTTCGCAAAGGCAAAGACGAAGCCGTTAAACGTTTCCATCCTTGGATTTTCTCTGGCGCAATAGAATCTGCAGCAAGCGATTTGCAAGCAGGCGATATAGTCACAGTCGTTGATTCTAAAAATAACGTTCTCGGGACTGGTTTCGCTGAGGCTGGAAATATAGCAGTTAAAATATTATCTTTCGATAACAGAAAGATAGACATGTTTTTCTGGAAAGAACGTCTCAACAAGGCTTTTGAATTGCGTAAACTGATGGGACTCACGGATAACGGGCAAACCAACTGCTATCGTCTTGTTCATTCTGAAGGTGACGAACTTCCAGGTCTTATAATTGATATTTATGGAAAGACTGCCGTTGTTCAGGCTCAGACAGAAGGCATGGCTCTTAACGTGAAAGCTATCGCTGATGCTTTGATGAATGTTGATGGATTGAATATCAATTCTGTCTATAACAAGAGCTCTGAGGCAATGCAGCGTATGGGTAAAGATGCTGTTGAAGACGGTTATCTCATAGGTGAAAATTCTGATGAGTTTGTATTGGAAAACGGTTCTAAGTTCTTGGTTGACTGGGAAGGCGGTCAGAAGACAGGTTTCTTCCTCGACCAACGTTTCAACCGTGACTTGGTGAGACAACTTGCTAAAGGAAAGAACGTTCTTAATACTTTCTGTTACACAGGCGGTTTCTCTGTCACAGCTCTTAAAGGCGGCGCAAATAAAGTCGTTTCTGTTGATTGTTCAAAGAAGGCAATCGCTGCCTGTGAAAAGAATATCGCTCTCAATGGATTCAGCATTGAAGACAATCCAAGTGTCGCAGAAGATGCGAAGCTCTTCCTTCAGAACATGAAAAAAGGCGAGTTCGACCTTATCATCCTCGACCCACCGGCATTCGCCAAGAATCATAAGTCGTTGCATAGAGGTTTGCAAGGCTACAAATTCATAAATCTCGAAGCGATGAAGAAGATAAAAGAAGGCGGACTCTTGTTCACTTTCAGCTGCTCGCAAGCTGTCGATAAGGCGCAGTTCCAAAGCATCGTGATGGCAGCAGCTATCGAAGCAGGTCGCAAGGCTCAGATAATATTCCAACTCGACCAGCCAGACGATCATCCGGTAAATATTTATCATCCGGAAGGAGCTTACCTGAAAGGTTTGGTTTTGAAGATTGATTGATAATTGATTAGGAATGTGGAATTAGGAATGAAAAATAATTCTCAATTCTACATTCTTTCAATTGTCTTTGTCGTTGAAAATCCTTCAACTAATTCTATAGTCTCCACTTTTCCACCATTGCCAGTTACAATGTCGTAACCGACGATGTCTTCTGCTTTGTAGTCTTTACCTTTAACGAGTACGTCAGGTTGTACGTATTTAATTAAATTATAAGGAGTATCTTCTTCAAAAAATATTATAGCATCGATAAATTCCAATGCTGCCAGCACCACAGCGCGTGCTCTTTCATCATTGACCGGTCGTGATGGACCTTTCAATCTTTTCACAGAAGCGTCAGTGTTTAAACCTATCACGAGTATATCGCCTAAGTCGGCTGCCTTAGAAAGATATTCAACATGACCTCGATGCAAAATGTCGAAACATCCGTTAGAAAAGACTATCTTTTTTTCTTCCTTGCGCCACAAATTCAACTTCTCTTCAAGAGATTCTTTGTTTAAAATCTTATCGTAAATCTTTTCTAAATGTTTCATGTTAATAATTTTTAATATAAAATTTCTAATTTATCGGAGCTCTCCTGTCTATAAAGAACATGACTGCGTAAGCTATACATCCCGTCACGAGATAAAATATCATCTGACTTGTATGATTTATAGTGACAAATGAAACGGCAGCTGACTCCGAGATGCCGTAAAATCCGTTAAGTAAAAGTATTCCGATGAAATGATAGACTCCCATTCCTCCAGGAACCGGTGCCACGAATCCTAATGTCGCTAATCCTAATAAAGTGATTGCCTCTGTTATGCCAAGATGTGATGTCTCTGTAAGCATATAGAATGGTAACCAAGTCATTACGACATAAAATCCCCAAATCAACAAGGTGTACAAAATGAACAATCCTTTTTTCTTCATGGTGAAAATCGTCTTGACGCCATCGAGGAATCCTTTGCACAAGGATGCAATTTTTTTATAGATTTTATTTTCTGTTATTATAGTTTTTTTCTTTTTGAAAATCATAACGATAGCGGCAAAAATAGCTAATATTGCCGAAATCGCTATTGTTCCTAACATCGCATTGTTTTTCAATGTCTCAATCAAAGGATTAAGCCAAGAAGTCACGAGGCTGCCGAGCAGATTCCATTGAAACAGAACGACTAGTATCGCCATGGCAAAAAGAACTGCGAGGTCCACTACGCGTTCTGAGATGACGGTTCCGAATGATTTGTCGAAAGGAATGTTTTCTTTTTTGGTGAGAGTTCCGCAACGTGTCACTTCGCCGAGACGAGGGAAGACGGCATTTGCTAGATATGCTATCAAGACCGACTCGTAAGTCGATGAGACTCTTGTTTTATAACCAAGAGATTCTATCAGGATATTCCAGCGTAAGGCTCTGAAAAACAAAGATATTCCTAGACATGCTAAACTTAACAACATCCAGGAATATTTCGCTGTCTTGATATAATCGACCACTTGGCCGAATTCGATTTTTCTGAAGCAAAGCCATAGAAGAAGAATCCCCAATAAGAGGAAAACAATATATGTTAATGTATTGGAAATCTTCTTTTTCAATGCCTTATATTTTGTTGTTTTCGTTAGGGAATACGATGGAAGGCTTGTGCTTTTTAGCTTCTTCGAAATCCATTGAGCAGTAGGAAACGATGATGACGAGGTCGCCAACGTTTACTTTATGAGCTGCTGCTCCGTTGATTCCTATCACGCCTGAACCGCGTTCACCTTTGATAGCGTAGGTACAAAGACGTTCGCCATTTGTGATGTTGTAGATGTCAACACGTTCGTTTTCAATGATATTAGCTGCATCTAACAAATCTTCGTCTATAGTGATGGTACCAATGTAATTAAGGTCGGCTTGTGTTACTGTAGCGCGATGGATTTTTGATTTAAGAACTTCAATATTCATATTAAAAAATTCTAACGTTATCGATTAAGCGAACTGGTCCGAGTTGAAGAGCCACGAAGATACGAGCGTGTTCACATTCGTTCCAATTATTTATAGATTGTAAGTTTATTTCATCTGTTATCTCAACGTATTCAACGTCAAACTCTTTTATCTCTGCGTATTTGGCGAGAGCGTATTCTCTCATTTTTGCAGGTGACATTGAATCTTTTTTCGATACGGCATCGTTCAAAGTCGCGAAGATTTTAGGAGCTATCGCACGTTCTGCTTCGTTGAGACGTACGTTACGAGAACTCATGGCGAGTCCGTCGTTTTCTCTGATGATAGGACATGGAACTATTTCCAAACCCATATTGAGGTTGCGAACCATTTTCTTGATGATCGCAAGTTGTTGGAAGTCTTTCTCTCCGAAATATGCTTTGTCAGGATTTACTATCTCGAACAATTTACGAACCACGATGGCGACACCGTTGAAGTGGCCAGGACGGCAAGCGCCTTCCATGACGCGTTCCAAATCGCCGAAATCGTAATGATCTTCCACTTTTTCAGGATACATCTCTTCTACTGATGGCATGAAGACTGCGTCGCAACCGGCATTCTTAAGTTTCTCGATGTCGAGTTCTGGTGTGCGAGGATATTTCTCCAAATCTGTAGGATTGTTGAACTGAATTGGGTTGACGAATACGCTGCTGACAACAATATCGTTATCATTTTTAGCACGATTTATCAATGAAAGATGACCTTCATGCAGCGCACCCATAGTAGGAACGAAACCTACTTTAAGTCCAAGATTATGTTTTTCTTCTACAAAGCGTTGAATATCAACGATAAAATTAAAAACTTCCATTTCTTTAATGTTTCTTATAACATTTCATAAAAACGTGGCAAAGGTAATTATTTTGGTAGAATAATAAATGTAAAATGAAAAATTAATTATTGACAAAAAATCATTATTTTTGCACACGAAATTGGCGAAAGACAAAAGTCTAAAGTCTAAAGGAAATTATTCATTTCAATTATGCATTATGCATTATGAATTATGAATCAAAAAAGCCCCTATAGTTCAACGGATAGAACGAAAGTTTCCTAAACTTTAAATCTGGGTTCGATTCCCGGTGGGGGTACAAAAAATGCGCTTCATCACAACACCGAAAATATTAAGAATGTTTTACCCTTCATTTCTCTGGGAAATGCCTAAGGGTGAAAAAAAAATTTACATCACCTTCGACGATGGACCGCATCCTACAATAACGCCGCAGGTACTTGAAATCTTAAAGAATTTTAACGCTAAAGCGACTTTCTTCTGCATAGGTAACAATGTTAATAAATATAAAGATATTTTCGAACTGATTAAGAAAGATGGTCATGCAGTTGGAAGTCACTCCTTCAATCACGAAAGAGGCTGGATGACAAAAACCAAAGATTATGTTGCTTCTGTAAAAAAAGCTGATGCATTGATTCAATCGCCCTTGTTCCGTCCGCCTCATGGAAGGATTAAGTTTTCACAAATAAGGAATTTGAAAAAGGATTTTAAAATCGTGGCTTGGACTGTGATTTCTTACGATTGGGATAAGTCGTTAACTCCTGATGATTGTTATAATAATGTGATAAAAAATACCGACGATGGAAGCATAATAGTTTTCCACGATAGCGAAAAAGCAGTAAACAATATGATACCGGCATTGACTAAAGTTCTTGAATATTATACGGATAAAGGATACACTTTTGAAAAATTAGGATAGGAGTTAGGATTTAGGATTTTCCTTTCTCCTTTTGCCATTTGTCTTGTTGACTTTTTTATATCTTTGCATTTATGAAAAAAATATCTCAATATATATCTAAATGTCTCACATTCATATTGATGTTGAGTTTTACACGTTGTGCTAATGTAGTTTCGCCTACTGGTGGCCCTAAAGATAAGGTACCTCCTGTTGTATTGTCGGCGGTTCCTGAAAATCAATCGACTATGTTTCATGGAAAAGAAATTCATATCTCTTTTGATGAATATGTGACTCTTAATAATCCAAATAGTAATATCCTTATTTCTCCTCCTTTAGAAAAAAATCCAGATTATAAACTTAATGGTAAGTCGTTGATAATTAAATTTAAAGAACCTTTAAGAGCTGAAGCGACTTATTCCATCAACTTCGGAGAGGCAATAAAAGATCTTCATGAAGGTAATATCTTGAAAGATTATTCGTATGTCTTCTCGACAGGCGATAATATAGATACTCTTACTCTCGAAGGAAAATTGCTTCAAGCAGATACACATAAACCAACAGCAGATTATTATGTGATGCTTTATTGTGATGAAAATGATACAATTGGCATCGACTCTCTTCCTTATCTCGTGAAACCTTACTACCTGACCAAAAGCGATAAAGATGGTAATTTTAAATTCTCCGGCTTAAAAGAAAGAGACTATCTTATATTCGCTTTGAAAGATGAGAACTCAAATCTCAGATTCGATTTGCCTAATGAAGGCATAGCTTTTCTGGATAGCTTGGTAAAGCCGATTTACAATCTACAATATACTATCAGCAATGATTCTCTGTTGAATGATTCTGTAATACAAGAAACTAATAAAACAGAATCTCTTACTTTATATTCATTCCTTCAAGAAGATACAATTCAAAAACTGCTAAAAAAAGAAGTGCCGGAAAACGGTTTGCTTCGCTTCGTATTCAATCGTCCTGCTCAGGATGTAAAGATGGAAGTATTGGAATCTTTGCCTGATACATTCAATATATTGAAAACATATTCAGCAGCTTATGACACTATCCTTTGGTATTTTACCCCAAATAAAGATAGTCTTTTATTAACCATCAATTATGATACTTTAATAAATGACACGACTCAGCTGAGCTTGAAACCTCGTACAACGGGAGGAAGAAGACCTAAGACAGAAGTAGAGGTGAAGCCGTTGGAAATAAAGACAAATATAGTGTCTGGAAAATTATCTCCTGAGCAGGATTTGATATTGACTTTCAAGGAGCCTGTAACGAATATCGTAATGCGTGATACATCTTGGTATATCGTCGATAAAGATACAATTATCAATGATTTACATTTTGAGAAAATTGATTCTTTCGGATTGAAATATAAACTCGACAAGACTTTAGTTCCTGAGAAATCGTATAAAATCATAGTTCCAGATTCTGTGTTTTATAGTTTCAAAGGTGTGACCAACGACACAACTGAGTTCTCTTTCAAAGTAGCAGAAGTTGCTCAATATGGAAATGTTTTTGTTAAGGTAGAAGTTCCAGAAAATGTCCCTCAAATCATTGTAGAACTTCTTGATGACAAGGATAAATTCATTGCAAGACAAATAGTTGGCGAATCTAAAAAGGTAGAGTTTAGATATCTTGTTCCTAAAAAATATAAATTGAAAGCCATTATCGACAGGGACGGCAACGGCAAATGGTCTCCTGGTGATTATAGCAAGAAATTATTACCAGAAACAATAGTTTTCCATAAAGATGTTTTCGACGTTAAAGCCAATTGGGACATTGATTTGGAAGAGACCTGGAAGTTTTGATGGAACTAAGGAGCTAAGGAATTCTTTAATCCTTAATTCCACAATTCCACAATTCTATTCCTCAAATAGTGTAGTAAATTCAAATTTCTCGCAGTCGAAGAGTCCGTTGTCACTGAGTTTCAGCTTAGGTATAACGAGTAACGACATGAATCCCATAGTCATGAATGGGTCGTTTAATGTTGAGCCTAATTCTTTTGACAAACTAACGAGTGCTTGATAATCAGCGGCTATTTCTCTTCCATCTTTATTTGTCATAAGACCAGCTACAGGAAGCGGAATGCAAATATTTTTGTCGTGGCTCCATGCGACCAAACCACCTTTTGCATTGATAATCATATTGGCAGCATTGCTCATTTCCTCGTCGCTGCATCCAACAACAACTACAGCATGGCTGTCGTGTGCCACGCTCGAAGCAATTGCTCCTTTCTTCAAGCCGAAATTCTTTATAAATCCTAATGCTACTTTTTTCTTTTCATAACGATTTATGACAGCAATTTTCAAGATGTCATTATCAATATCGCTAACTAAATAATTATCAATACTCTTTGGTCTGCCAATAATTTTCTCGGTGAGGATTTCTCCGCTTACTGCATTGATAATCTTTATGTTTTTACCTTTATCAAATATTTTAAAATCATCAATATTAACATTATCGGTTTCAAAATTATTGATGACATCTATTTCTATTTCAGGAATAAGATACTTATTATTTTCAGCAACTAATTTTCCATCAATATAAGTCTTTAATATATTGAAATCGTTGAAGTTATCTATTACGATGAAATCAGCAGGATCGTTTTTTTGTAATAAACCTACTTCAAGTCCATAATGTTTTATTGGTGTTAACGTAGCAGTTTTTAAAACATTTAAGATATTATAACCTAATGAGATAGCTCTTTTTACTAGGCGGTTGATATGACCATTTATTAGTTCGTGAGGGTGCAGATCGTCGGAGCATAGCATTATATTTTCTGGTGACTCTTCGATGAGTGAGATGAGAGCATCAAAGTTATTGGCGGCACTGCCTTCACGAATCTGTATTGTCATACCTAGAGCCAACTTCTCACGAGCTTCATCGATATTGGAACACTCGTGGTCTGTGGTAATACCAGATTTGCAATATTTTATCAAATCATTGCCGTTGAGAAGCGGAGCATGACCGTCAATAGGTTTGTTATGTCGTTTTGCTGATTCTATTTTTTTAACTACTTCATTATCATCGAAGATGACTCCTGGATAATTCATCATCTCACCGAGAAATTTTATGTCGTCTAGAGATAGAAGTTCCTCGACGGCTTCAGAATCTAAGACTGCTCCTGACGTTTCGAAAGATGTTGCAGGAACGCAGCTCGGTGCTCCGAAATAAAACTTCAAAGGTGATTTTTTGCCAGTTTCAATCATATATTTCACGCCTTCAATTCCCAGAACATTGGCTATCTCGTGCGGGTCGCTGACGGTAGCGACAGTGCCATGAACCACGGCAAGACGAGCAAACTCGGTAGGCGCAAGCATGGAACTCTCAATGTGGATATGAGAATCGACAAAACCAGGCATAATGATTTGGTTGTTGTCGTTGTTGTCTTCTATAATGTTGATTATCTTGTTGTTCTCAATAAAGACGCTTCCTTTGAAAATACGAGAATTAACCACATCGACAATATGTCCGCTTATTTTAAATACTGAGTTGTCCATCTTAAATGTTTTTACAAGCAAAATTACGATTTATAAATGAACATTTCCATGAATTGTTGTTTTATAGATAAAAATTAATTTTGATAGTTATGAAGTCGATATATGATTTTAAGGCTGTGACATCAAGTGGAAAAGAGTTGGATTTCAGCCAGTTTAGAGGAAAAGTGCTTTTAATTGTAAATACGGCTAGTAAATGTGGTTTTACTCCGCAGTTTGCCGGTCTCGAAGAACTAAACCAGAAATATAAAGATAAAGGACTCGTTATCATTGGATTTCCATGCAATCAGTTTGGACAGCAAGATCCTGGTAACGACGATGAGATCTTGGATTTTTGTCAGGTCAATTATGGTGTCACTTTTCAGATGATGAAAAAGATTGAGGTGAATGGCGAAAATGCCTCACCTATATATACATATCTTAAAGAAAAGACGAAAAATATCTTGGGAGAAGATATTAAATGGAATTTCACTAAATTCCTTATATCAGCCGACGGTAGCAAAATAAAACGTTATGCACCTACTGTTAAGCCGAGCAGACTTGAGAAGGAGATAGAAGAAATGCTGATGGTAACAGCTTGTTAAATGAGGAGCTATGATTCTATGCACTTCATAGCTAAATCATATCCTTCTTCGTATAATGCAAGTAATTTCTTTGTGTCGCGTTCCATTCTGTCAACTTCAACAGGTTTTTGAGGACGAATCACAACGATTTCTCCTGCGTCTTCTAATTGTTCTACCAAACTGATTTGTTCGTTGTAGATTTTATTACGTTTACGTATAGCTTTTTGCAATGCAGGGTATTCTTTGTAAAATAATGACACTGCTTTAATTTCTTTCTCTGGCTTTCTATATCCTTTGTTGCGAGTAAGTACTACGACATTGTTGTCATAGCCGAGCTCTCTGGCTCGTAATAAAGGAATGGAGTCGGCGATGCCGCCATCGAGCATGGGCTCTCCATCGACGTATGTTATTGGACAGACGAAGGGCAGGCTGCTCGATGCTTTAACGATGTCAATCACTCTGTTAGCATCTTTCTTTTCTTCATAGTAGCAGGCTTTTCCTGTGCGGCAGCTTGTCGTGACCATCTCATAATGTTCTTCGCAATTGGCCAAGATGTCGTAATCGTATGGGATTATTTCGTTAGGGAAAGTATGGAAAAGCAGGTCGAAATCCATGATGTTGCCTTTTTTTAAAAGGTGTTTTATCCCGATATATTTGTATTTCTCTAGCAAATCGATGTTGCTGAATTTAGCCCGACCTCTTTGTCGTGATATATATGATAGTCCGTTACAGGCTCCTGCGCTCACTCCAATGGAATATGGAAAACGTATTCCTTTGTCCATAAAACAGTCGAGAACACCGCTTGTGAATACACCTCTCATGCCTCCTCCTTCAAGTATCAAACCGGATCTTTTTGTAATATTTATCATCATATATTTTTTTACAAAGGTATCATTTTTTTATTGAAAAAAATTATCTTTGCAACATATAAGTCAATTTTTTTAATGAAAAATATCATACTCTCAATTTTCGTATTATCATTGTTGTTTTCATGTGATAATGAAAATAATAAGAAAGGAAAATCATTTGATTATCCAGAGTCTAAGACATGGAAACATGGCGTTTATTCCAAATATGATGCTCAGAAATATGAAGGCGTTTTTGACGGCCTGGAAGTAGATGTCATATATTCTCCAGAGAAAAATGATATTTACGTTGGTAGGGTAGTGGCTGATACATCAAAAAAACAGACTCTTGATAATTGGCTCGCTATATTGAAGAAACCTAATCGTATGTCGTATTGGATTGATTTTAAAAATCTTTCAGTAGATAATGCCACAGTCGCCTTTGATGTTTTGGACAGCATAGTGAAAAAATATAATCTGGAAAATAAATTCTTTGTGGAAAGTAAAGATGTCAAAGCTCTAAAAATTGCCAAAGAAAGAGATTATCATGTTCTGCTATGGGTCGAGAATCTTCATTATTGGAGGAAAAGAACTTACAGGGACACTGTTTCTGTGATGAGAAAAATAAGAAATCAAATAGCAGATCTTCAGCCTGATGCAATAAGCTGCGAATATACAATGTTCCCTCTTTTATGCGACAGCTTTCCTGAACAGAATATTCACTTCTGGGATACTCCAAAAAAATATACTCCTGAAAATGTTGAGTTTACAAAGAAACTCTGCGAAAATGAAAGCGTGAAAGTGGTCCTCGTCGATTATCCTAATCCAATAGAATATTAACAAGAACCTTATCAATCTTTTGAACCTAATACTGAAATGTTAATGTTTTTTAAGGTTACGGTATGATTAGGATTCCACAAGAAATCTTTCTCTGTGGCTCTCAGATATATATCGAATTTATTTTTGTCAAAGTCTTTTGTATAAAATATTTTGACAAATTCTAATTTCAACCATTCGTTAGGACGATAACCTTTTCCTACGATGTTCTTGCTGATGTTATCGTATTGCGTGATTTTGCTGTTTCCATCATAGAAATAGTCGATGCCGAGATTTATAAATTGATCTTGCCATACGGAACCTGTATATAAAATGTCAGCGGTGATGATGATTTTCACTTCCTTATGTTTACTCTTTATATTGTCGGAAAGTATTTCTACCTGTTTTGGCTTCTTGCCTCCAGGTTTCTCTTGTGGAGAGGAACAATATACAGAATCAATGGTATAGCTTTCGATAATTTCAAATTTACTATGTGGGAATAATGGATTCTTTGTCATTTTGTTATTTGAATATGAATAATTATCCACATATATCATAGCTTGGAATTTCTCGTTTATTTCATTGATGAGGTCTTTGTCATCAATTTTTTCAAGTTCAAGATTATCTTTTATCAGGAATAATCTCTTGTTGTTATTTTCAAATGTATAGTAATAGTTTTCATATATTCCGTCAAAAATCTTTCTGGTATATCTGAAGAAACATGTCTTTAAGTCGCAATGGAAGTCTGTAATGGTGTCGAGAGCTTGGCCCATCCAATGAATATTCTTTGGAGTCTTCAAGTTGAAGTTGTCTCTTAACAATGCGTTGATGGAAGGTACAATATCGTTATGAGAAACCACTGACTTGAAATGCTGAGTTTTTTCAAGCATAGGTGACCATATAATCAAAGGCACATGAAAAGCGTCGAGGATCTTTTCTGGATTCTGGTTCAAGCTGTGGTCGCCAGTGATAATAAATATAGTGTTTTCGTCTTTGTCGTATTCGGTGTAACGATTGATGAAATGTTTTATAGATTCGTCACCGTATAGTGCGGCTGCGTGGTAGCCTATGTTTTCATTTTTTTTGGCTTGTTCGCTCTCTGGATATTGTGCAATTATTTTGGCTGCTTTGTCGTAGTAAACGTCAGCTCTTTCTTTATCGTTGAGCCTTAATCTGTTGTCGTGTTGTGATATCGTTATGAATAAATCAAAATATGATTTTGTTTTATTACGTTGTTCGATGATATCCATACTTTTGTCGAACATCACCTTATCTTGATATCCCCAATAAGTAAAGTCATATTTTTTGTTTTCCTTTTTCTTTTGGTCTTCGAAAAATGGAGCTAGAAAATCGGTTTGTTGTGAGATGAGATAATCATAGACTTTATCGAAAGAGAACTCGCCTGCATAGAATGCGCTTGTCATATAATTGTTGTCTTTCAATACACTGATGAGAGAATTGTATTCTGGTATGTCGCCGAATTGGAATCCCATAGTTCCATGAGGTACGGAACCCGTAGTGGCAGGAACGGCACCGAAACTACGAGGTGTGGTTGATAAACAGTTGCTCCAATAAAGTGAATGTTTTGATAATGAATCTAAAAATGGAGTGAAACTGATTCCGTATTTGTTTTCGCCGAAGATATTTGCACCTAACGATTCCACTATGATTACGACGATATTAGGTTTCTTATGTGATTTCTTGAAATATGGTCCTAAAACATTTGGAATATTATCTTTTCTCTCGAGAGGATAATCGTTGTCTATAATATTTCTGTCAGGGAACAACTGGTTGAATGTCTTGATTTTATCTTCGTCGTATTCTATTTTCGAGAATGTCTGGCTGTTGTTTTCTTTTTCAAAACAGGCGTTGATGCAATATGATATTTTGTTGACTATATACTTGTCATGATTTGGTTCTGTGGTAAAAAACAATATTGATGATGCACATATTACTAATAAGGTAATTAGGGCTATTATTTTGTTTAGGTTTTTATTAGATAATTTTATGGAAATGAATACGTATGCGCATATTGTCGCCACGACTCCGAGAATTATCCAGATGTTAAGGAAACTTTTAATTGTAAACCATGTCTCCCATAAAGGTCGGTTAATCAATTCGTTACCCATGAGGATGCCTGTGGAGTTGTGATAGACGACGAGGCCGGCTTCAAATATGAACATTATTCCAAATAGTATAGCCGCTGTGAATGTGGCAATCTTTTTTGAAAATAATGAAATGATAAAATATATCACAAAGACTAACAAACTGACGAAGCAAGTACACGCCAAATTGTTGTAAACCAAACCTGAAAAGCTGCTGATTTCCGAAACGCCTCCGATAAAGAAGATTTCTATAAATCTGACGGCAAAGGTGAAGATAATATAACATAATGTTAATGTTATAAATGTCTTTATGTTTTTAATTGTGTCTTTCATTCTTGTTGACAGGATAAACATAAACAGAAATATTGTTAATATTGTAATTTTTCGCATCGCAGCGATGCTTTTTTTGCATATGCAAAGATAATTTTTTTTTAAATATAATAAGGTGATGTGATGAAATATGTTGTTAATAAAACTAAAAAAGGCGACCTCATTGAAGTCGCCCTTTATCATTGTTTTAAGTCTTTGACTTATTATTTAGAAACAACAACTTTTGTAACGTTGACTTGAGCGTCTGTTGTTGTAGTTTTTACGAAATAGATACCGTTGTTATAATTTTCGGTGCTTATTTGAACGTTGCTATTTTCAGTGTCAACAACATCAATCATTTGACCTAATGCGTTGTAGATTTCAACTTTAGCGATGTTTTCACCTTCGATGTTGAAATAGTTCTTAGCTGGGTTAGGCATGATGTTGATATTGTTTTCTGTAGTGATTTCATTTACGTCTGCTGCGCAATTGACTTCGTAGTTTAAGAAGTTCAATTCGAAAGTATCTGTGATACCAGCGATATCGACGTTGTATATTACTTCGCCTTCCAAAGCGATTGAGAATCCGATTTCTGCGTCCCATTCACCTTTAACCCATGTAAATGTGTAAGTGTCATGACATAATGGAAGAACTAATACTGTTGGTTCATCGATATAACCACCTTGTTTGAGTTCAACTTTATAAATCATGTCGCTTAAAGTACCAACTATTTGGATGTAACCGTTGTTCCATCCGTCGCCGTATTCGTCAATCATGGTGAAAGTAAGTTCGCACATATTTTCAGCAGCGCATGGATAGATTGTTGGTTTTACTGTGTTAGAGCCGTTTGACAAGCATTCGCCGCCCCAGTTAGCTCTTACTAAGAATGTGTATGAACCTGGTTCTAAGTTTTCGATTTCGAAAGATGTTTCTGTGATGCCTGCGTAGATAGGTTCTGTTGCTGTATAACCTGTGTAGATTTCGTATGTTACGTCGATAGGATCTGCTGGAGCTTCCCAGTTGAGTACTACGTTATTAAAGTCATTTTCTGGGATAGAATATGTCAAGTTTGTTGGACCGTCGCATAATGATTCTTCAAGTGTGAGAACGAATGAGCAGTCTTGACCGTCGATATTAGCTGCACCGATGAATGTTCTTCCGTCAGCTGTTACGTTGTTGATGCTGTAGATAATCCATGATTCAGCTTCGCCAACGCCATTAGCTAATAAATAGTCGGTGAAGTACATTGTTTCGCCGCCTACGTAAGCGAAAGCTCTTCTCATGTCAGGCATTGGAGGGAAACCGCCAGCCAAATAACCGAAAGCGTCGCCATTGTCAGTTACGCATGTTGCTGATAATGATGAGCCAACTTCGAGAGTGTTAGGTATTTGTGTCAATTCGCTATTATTGATGTCATAAACGAAAGCATTACCTTCCATACCATCAATGTAACCGCAAATGAATCTGCTGTTTGGAGATGCATTCATTGCTTCACCATAAAGGTTTTCGATGTTGTAGATTTCACCATCTTTCCAGTAACATGCTGTCCAGTAACCTATTTCGTCAGTGCCGTGACCAACAACGATGCTACCGTCGCTGCTGATGCCGTTAGGTCTTGTCTGTGTTGATGTTCCGTTAGGAAGTTTTGAGTAACCATTGTTAGGAGTCCAGAGGTATGATGAAGTTTCCCATTCTGCTGTGAATTGCATAACGCCTACATAAAGACCGTCGTTTGACATTGCCCATGCGCCGTTATAATCTGGGTTGTCCATATCCAAGAAGAATTCTGGATAGTCTGGGTTCATGCCTAAGAATTGCCATTGTTGAACGTCTGGATACCATAAACCGCCAACAGATACGCCTTGGTCGTTTGTGTAATAACCAGCAACGATACCATCATCTGATACAGCGAAGACAGTACCATTAATGTATACCATACCTGTTGATTCTGACCAGTAGTAACTCTCTGATTCACCGAATGCTTGAATAGCAATGTGTTGTTTGTTGTCAGAAATGTCGTAAGGGAAATGATATTTACTATCAATGATTGTGATAGCAGCACCCTTAACATCTTTAACTCTTACTTCAGGAGCTCTGTTTTCTTTTTTAACATCTTGTTTTTCAACAGATGTCATGACATTGTGATAAGCATTTTTTTGTGCGTTTACATTGAAACCGCATACAAAAAGAGCCAATGCCAACATTAAATGTAAAGCTTTTTTCATCTTTTCAAATTTAAATATTTATAAATAGTTAATAAAAGTCAAAATAGAGTTTTAAGGTTTCACAAAAGTCGAATTTATATAATTCTAATCGTATGCAAATATACGATTAATTTTAAAAAAAAGATAGTGAAAATAAAAAAATATACCCCAAAGTCTGGATAAAAAACTTTGGGGGTCACTTCAAAGTGTCTTTTTTAAATTGTTAGAGTTCGGCAAGTTTTTTTTCTACGAATTTCCAATTGATAATTTGCCAGAACTCATCAAGATATGCAAGTCTAAGATTCTGCTGGTCAAGATAATATGCATGCTCCCAAACGTCACATGTCAGCAAGGGTCGAAATTCATCATTACGGATTGGTGTATCAGCATTGCTAGTTGGCAAAAGTGATAATCTGCCATTTTTATCACACACGAGCCAAAGCCATCCTGAACCGAACAATGTTGCCGCTTGTTTGATAAACATTTGCTTGAAGTTGTCGAAACTGCCAAAATCGCGTTCTATTGATTTAAGCAGGAGTGCTTTGGGTAATTCGCCTTTGTCGGGTGTCATGCAGTGCCAATAAAAAGTGTGATTCCAAACTTGTGCGGCATTATTGAAAATAGCACCGTCACTGTTTCTGATAATTTCTTCAAGACTCATTTTTTCATAATGAGAATTCTCTATTAAGTTGTTGAGATTCTTGACGTATGCAGCATGATGCTGTCCATAATGAAAGTCGATTGTCTTTTGAGAGATGTGCGGCTCCAAAGCATCTCTCTTGTAAGGTAATTTAGGTAATTCAATCATAATTGTTGTTTTTCAATTTAACAAAAAACTAATATTAATGTTCGAGATGTTTTTATTGGCATTGTCAAAAAAATTATCTTTGCGAAATGAAAATATATTATGTTACCAATATTGATGCTTTTGACGAGAATTTCGTTGAGCAATGTGTATCATTCTTTCCCAAGTGGAGACGTGATAAGATGTTGCTCTATAAGCATTTAAAAGGTAAAGTACAAAATGGATTAGCATATCTTCTTTTGGTTAAGGCTCTGCTCGATGAAGGTGTATTGAATGAGCTGCCAATATTTGATTATAATCAGCATGGTAAACCTTTCTTGAAAAACTATCCTGATTGGTATTTCAATTTAAGTCATTGCAAAACAGCTGTATGTTGTGTTTTGTCAAGAAAGGAAATAGGCGTTGATATAGAAGAGATAGGTGTCTATAAGGAAAGTTTGGCAAATTATATATGTAATGATAATGAATTAGATACATTGCATAATTCAGAAAATAAGCCAGAAGAGTTCTATAAACTTTGGACGCAAAAGGAGGCGGTATTTAAAAAGTTGGGAACGGGCATAACAAAAGAGATTAAGGATATTCTCAATACACCTTATATTAATGTAGAAACTCACAAAATCAATAATTACTTTATATCTGTCGCTTATTGATGGAATAAAAATTAAGTATATAAAAATTAAAAAAAACAACTTTATTATAAATATCTAATTTACAATAATATAAAATACTGATTCTTTTTATTGCCACAAAAGTAATTGTAATGTATTGTAAATCATGGAAGAATAATTAAATGTTAATTTTTAATAAGAATTATTGCTTTTGGTTTTGTGGTTTATTATAGCTGTAAATTATTATGTATTAGCTTTATATGTTTTTGTAGAAAAATTATCCGTTTTTCATACGACTAATTTTTACAGCTCACCATATCTTTGCGATGTGAAATCAAAAAAAGAAAAGATATGGGAACCTTAGAAAATTCAGTTCAGCTTATTGGACGTCCTGGCTCGGATCCGGAGATTAAAATGGTGGCAAATCGTAAGATGGCAAAATTTAGTTTGGCAACACATGATTATTCATATAATGATAATCACGAATTGCAAGAAACGACTTCGTGGCATAATATAGTGGCATGGGGAAAGACGGCGGAACAAGCAGAGAAATTGATAAAGAAAGGAAAACGTATTGCCTTAGAAGGCAGGTTGCGAACAAGGATATTTGATAAAGACGGTAAGAAAAGCTATTTTACGGAGATTACCATGAATGAGTTTATGGTAATAGATCGTACAAGTAATGACGAACAAATATCCGATTCATAAATTCATTTCTAAATCTGGTTGATCCCTTCCAGTGCCTCAGCATATATTTGGGTTTTTAGTTCTAGGCATAAGTAATCGAGGCACTTGGATTGGGATTATGTAAAAATAATCTGGATTCAACGAATTATAGACTTATTTGGCTTATATTTGTACTGATATTTAAAACTGTAATGTAATGAAGATAGTATTTTTAGAACCATTAGGACTTTCAGTTGAAAGAATTGAAAATGAATGTAAGACATTAAAATCTTTAGGACATGAAATAATTGTTTATCCAGATAGATGTCCTGAAAAAAATATAGAAAGAGCATCAGATGCCGATATTGTTGTTGAAAGCAATATGCCATTGCGTAAAGATTTCTTTGATGCTTGTCCTAATCTTAAAATGTTGTCTATTGCGTTTACGGGCTTAGATCACATAGACTTAAAGGAGTGTGAGAGTAGAGGTATAGTAGTGAATAACGCAGCAGGATATTCAACGGAGGCTGTTGCAGAAGAAGCGATATGCATGATGATAGGTTTGTATCGTCATGTGATAGAAAATGATAAAATAACAAGAAGTTGTCAAGGTGGCTCCATATCTCCAGGTAGAGAAATCGCTAACAAAACTGTTGGTGTCGTAGGACTTGGTGCTATAGGACAGAGGACAGCCAGATTGGCTCAAGCATTTGGATGTAAAGTCATAGGCTGGAATAGGACACCAAAGAATATAGAAGGAGTGACATTGGTGGATAAAGAGACTTTGTTAAGAGAGTCTGATATCATAACATTACATATAGCCCTTAATGAAGAAACACGCAACTTCATCACTGCAAAAGAATTAGAATTGATGAAACCATCCGCTATAATAGTCAATGCTGCACGAGGACCTATCATCAATACAAATGATCTTGCAGATGCATTGAGAAATAATAGAATATCCGGTGCAGCTCTTGATGTCTATGACGTAGAACCTCCTCTCGATAAGAGTAATCCTTTTTTGAACTTGTCAAATACAATGTTAATGCCGCATATCGGATTTGCAACGGAAGAAGCCTTTGAACTGAGACTTGGCATTGTCGTCAAGAATGTAGAAAAATTTGTTCTTTGAAATTACGTGATTTAACCTTCGTTGATAAAGTTAAATATGTTATTTTTGTACTTTATTTATAATTTATCTGAGAAAAAATAGTTTGCTTATTTGAGCTTTAAAGAACAATTAAAAAGTATTTATAAATGAAAAAAGTATTTCTGTTGCTTACTGTTTGCTTCTTGTTAATGACTAATGTATTACAAGCAAAAACGCCTTCATTATATCCTCAACAAGATTATCGTAACTCTTTTAAGATTACATTTCTTTCGTGGATAAGTGGTAGTACGAAAATATCATACGAACGTGCTTTCAGTAATATACGTCAGAGTGGAGAGTTTTGCACTAGTTTAATAGGTGCAGGTCGTGATAAATATGAGAATAATCCAAAAGGATATACCCTGCGTTATGGTCATAAATTTTTTATGAATGAAAGTCAGAAGAAATCTTTGATGGGTTTTTATCTTCGTCCAGAGGTTGTATATTCTCATTATACATACGATTGCAAGGTTGATGGTTCAAGGACATTGGCGGACGAAACTGCTATACTTGGAACCTTTGGTTATCAATATGTACATAAAAGATTTCTCGCAGACTTTTGGGTCGGTGGGGGATATGCTTTCGGTACACCTGCTGAAACATATTATCATCATGGTTTTGAGTTATGGCATTTTTTCAATAGTGTAAACACAAATATCGCACTTAGTTTCAGTATTCGTTTGGGTTATTGTTTTTGATAATAAAAGGAAGATTTTTAGATGATACCACAAGACACAATAATGAGTATTCTCGACACCGTGCGTATTGAAGAAGTCGTCGGTGATTTTGTAAATCTCAAGAAAAGAGGCGCAAACCTTATTGGGGTGTGTCCATTTCATAAAGAGAAGACTCCATCGTTTATTGTGTCGCCGGCTAAAGGTATCTTCAAATGCTTCGGATGCGGTAAAGCCGGCGACTCGGTTCGCTTCATCATGGAACATGAACATTATTCTTATCCAGAAGCACTGCGTTTCCTTGCTCAAAAATATGGTATCGTAATAGAGGAGAAGGAACGTACTCCAGAAGAGATGATGGCTCAGAATGAGCGTGAGAGAATGTTTAATGTAAACAGCTTCGCTCAACAGTATTTCTCTGAAACAATGAGAAACGATGAGGAAGGACTCGCAATAGGAATGTCATATTTTAGAGAACGTGGCTTCCGTGATACCATCATCAATAAGTTTCAATTGGGTTATTGCCTTAACCAAAAAGACGCCTTCATTCAGCACGCAATAAAAAACGGATATTCTAAAGAGCTCCTTCTAAAGATTGGATTGGCTTCGGGTAATGAGGAAAGAATGTACGATAAATACCAAGGTCGTGTCATATTCCCTATACATAATCTCACAGGTAAGGTAATCGGATTTGGAGCAAGAATACTCAGTGGCGATAAGACAAAAGCCAAATACCTTAACTCACCGGAATCGGAGATTTATAACAAGAGCCAGACTCTCTACGGAATATATTTCGCTAAGAATGAGATAAGCCGCTTGGATAATTGTATCCTCGTGGAAGGTTATGCCGATGTTTTGAGTATGCATCAGGCAGGAATAGAAAATACCGTGGCAAGTTCGGGAACATCATTGACAATAGAGCAGATACGTCTCATAAGTCGTTATACTAAGAACATTACAGTCTTATATGATGGCGATAGTGCTGGAATTCATGCCGCATTGCGTGGAACGGATATGATTCTTGAAGAAGGAATGAATGTACGTATTGTAATTCTTCCTCCTGACGAAGACCCTGACTCTTTCGTACAACATAACCCGATAGAGTTTGTTAAAGAATATATCGCCAATAATGCAAAAGACTTTATCAGCTTTAAGACACAGCTGCTCCTTAAAGACGCTCAGAACGATCCTATCAAAAGAGCCGAAGTGCTAAAGGATATTGTGGCTTCCATCGCTGTGATACCTGATGCTATCTATCGCGCTACATATATCAAGGAATGTAGCCGCTTGATGCAGATGCCAGAACAGTCTTTGGTGAATGAGCTTAACAAGATATTGCGCGCTAAAGCAAAGAAGAATTACTCTCCACATCAAGAACAGGAGTTCTTAGTAGAGGACGTTAAAGTAGAACAGCAACAGATACATCCAGTCGATACTATGCCGATAGGATTTTATCAGGAACAAGAACTGGTGAAATTACTTCTGATGTACGGAGATAAAGAAATAGATATCGACGGCTTTGATGATAATAATAATCCTGTGATATATAAAGTAAGCGTGGCTGCTTTTATCATTGATGACTTGAAAAATGACGACCTTCTCTTTAAGAACGAAGTGCATAAGATAATATTTGAGGTGTTTGACAGAGCTCTTGATGAGGGTGTATTGCCTAAAGAACAATATTTTATCTCTAATGAAAATCCTTATATTGCTGAGTTGGCCGCTAATCTCTTGTCATCTCCTTATAAACTCGATAACTGGGGAAAACATGATATTAAGGTCAAGACAGAAGAAGAAGTATTGTCGAAGATGGTGGTGTCAACAGTGTTGAGATTTAAAGATATGGTCATAGATGACAAACGTAATGAGATAACAAAACAACTTATGGAGACAGAAAACATCGATGACCAGATGGCACTCTTAATTAGAAAGAAAAAATTAGATGATCTTCGTATCAGGATTAACAAGGAGTTGGGAATTGTAGTGGCGAAATAAAAAAAACTGTGTCAGAATCTAACTCCTAACACAGTTTCTAATCTCTTGATTTATTTATAGTATTATACCTTATTTCCTTATTCACCTTTTAAGGCGTTTGCTCCGCTGACTATTTCAACAAGCTCGTTGGTAATAGCTGATTGTCGTGCCTTGTTATATGTGAGGTTCAGTTCTTTCAAAAGCTCCGTGGCGTTGTCGGTTGCCTGTGTCATGGAAATCATGCGTGCTCCTTGCTCAGATGCAAAGCTGTCGAGTAATATCTTATACACCTGCATCTTCAACGATTTAGGAAGCAACTCGTTATATATGTCATCTTTATTAGGCTGAAATATATAATCAATCTCAACATCTGACAAAGTCTGTTGGCTGTTGTTGGTTGTCTGTTGACTTACCATAGGAAGGAACTGTTCGTGGACCAAAACCTGGGTTGCAGCATTCTTAAACTGATTATATACAAAGACAATACGGTCATATTTTTTGTCTTCAAAATATTTCATCAGTTTCTCAGCCAATATTACAGCATTGTCGTATGTCAGTTCATCCCATAAATGGTTTTCATTTTCCGCTACAGTATATTTCTTGAACTTCAACGACTCCTCGACTTTAGAACCTATGCACATTATATCGACATTGTTATTATCGTATTGTGTCTGATATTCTTCTTGTATGAGGTTGATGGTATGACGTATGACATTGGCGTTGAACACTCCGCATAGTCCTTTGTTGGATGATAATGGTATTATAAGCACCTTCTCTGCCGGACGGTTCTCAGTGAAAATGGAAGAAGGTCGTCTGTTATCTGACTGCTGTCTGCTTATTCTCTCCATTATCTCACTGAACTTCTCAGCATACGGACGTAATGCGGTGATGGCGTTCTGCGACTTGCGTAGTTTTGATGCAGCTACCATCTTCATTGCGCTCGTAATCTGTCTGGTGGAGTTGACAGACTCTATTCTCGTCCTGACTTCTTTAAGATTTGCCATAGTGCTTATGCTTTCTTGGTCATGTTATCACTGATCTGTGCGGCTACCTTTTTCAATACATCTGTTATATCATCGTCATATTGACCTTGTTTGATTCTGTTCAATACTTCTTGATGTTCGTAGTTGAGCTGTGCTATGAAGTTCTTCTCAAACTCAGACACCTTGTTGAGAGGTATGTTTTTCATGAGGTTGTTGACACCGCAATATATTATCGCTACTTCTTCTTCCACCTTCATTGGAGATGACTGTGGCTGGATGAGCATCTGAACGTTACGGCGACCTTTGTCGAGTATTGATTGTGTTGCGGCGTCGAGGTCGGAACCAAATTTAGAGAATGCCTCGAGTTCACGGAACTGAGCCTGGTCAATCTTGAGTGTACCTGCTACCTTTTTCATCGATTTAATTTGAGCATTGCCACCCACACGTGATACTGAAATACCTACGTTGATAGCAGGGCGGATACCAGCGTTGAATAAATTGGTCTCGAGAAATATCTGTCCGTCGGTGATGGAGATGACATTGGTAGGGATATATGCAGAGACGTCGCCGGCCTGTGTCTCGATGATAGGCAGAGCCGTCAATGAGCCACCGCCTCTCACCTTGTCTTTAAGGCTATCTGGAAGGTCGTTCATGTTCTTGGCTATCTCGTCCGATTTCACGATCTTGGCAGCGCGTTCAAGTAATCTTGAGTGAAGATAGAAGACGTCGCCAGGATATGCCTCGCGTCCTGGTGGACGACGGAGCAACAGTGACACCTCACGATAAGCGACGGCCTGCTTGGAAAGATCGTCGTAAACAACTAAAGCCTGACGGCCAGTGTCACGGAAATATTCGCCAATGGCTGCTCCAGCAAATGGAGCATAATATTGCATGGCAGCAGTGTCGGATGCAGTGGCAGCCACAATAATAGTGTATGGCAGAGCTCCATTGTCTTCAAGGGTCTGAACTATGTTGGCAATAGTGGAGCCTTTTTGACCAACGGCTACATAGATACAATATACTGGCTCACCTTTGTCGTAAAATTCTTTTTGATTCAAGATGGTGTCGATGGCTATTGTCGTCTTGCCTGTCTGACGGTCGCCGATGATAAGCTCACGCTGTCCACGTCCAATAGGAATCATGGCGTCGATGGCCTTGATACCTGTCTGAAGAGGCTCGTTAACAGGTTGACGGAAAATTACTCCAGGAGCCTTGCGCTCTAATGGCATATTGCAAGTCTCTCCATTGATGGTTCCTTTGCCGTCGATAGGAACGCCAAGAGTGTTGACGACACGACCAAGCATGCCTTCTCCAACATTGATTGACGCAATATGATGCGTACATCTTACCGTGTCACCTTCTTTGATGTCTGATGAATCATTCAAAAGAACTACACCAACATTATCTTGTTCAAGATTTAACACTATGCCCATGGCACCGGTCTTCTCAAACACAACCAACTCGCCCGATTCAGCATTGTTCATACCATATACACGGGCTACACCGTCGCCAATCTGGAGAACAGAGCCTTTGGTGTCTAAGTCACTCTTAGTGTCAAAACTTGTTAGTTCTTGTAGTAATATGGCTGAAATCTCAGCAGGATTGATACTTTCCATCTTATATGATTTTTATTCTTAATATTCTTTAACAAATAAATTTTCTTCAAAAACAGAATGTAATCTGTTTAACGTATTCTTAACACTAGCGTCATAAACGTAGTCCTTGTATTTGACAATAAAACCTCCTATTATCTCTTTGTCGATAATGTTGTTAATTTTAATGTCGACTTTGTCTACAATCTTATGCTTGATTATATTGACGATTCTATCGTTGGTTTGTTCATCGAGAGCTACTGCTGACGTGATGGTGACGACAGCTATTTTCTTGTATTCAAGAAACAACTCGTAATAAGCGTCGGTGATGTAGTCGATGATGTCTTCACGATTTTTCTCGATGAGGAGATGAAGTAAGTTTAAGACTATCTTGTCAACTTTGTCTTCAAAGAGTTTGTTTATGATATTTATCTTACTTTCTTTGGAGACAAAAGGCTGATGTGTCAATAGCTGTAGCTCTTCATTACTTTCAAAAGTGGCCTTGACAAGACGAAGGTCGTCGAGAGATTTATCGACGAGATTGCGCTGTATCGCAAGCTCCATGAAAGCCTTGGCATAACGATTAACTAAGATGTTAGGTCTCATATTTATTTTTGGTTTTTATTTTCTATTTCTTCTAAAAGTCTATTAATATAATCAAGTTGTTCTTGATTGGAGTCAAGTTTCTTTTGAAGTATTTTTTCAGCTACCTTTATAGAGATGTCAGCTATCTGATTTTTAATATCTGTGGTGGCAGCCATTCTATCATGTTCTATGGTTTCTTTCGCACTTGTTATGATGCGTTCTTTCTCTTCGTTGGCTTTGATTTTTGCGTCTTCAATAAATTGGTCATATTTTTGACGAGCCTCGAGTAACATCTTGTCTTTTTCTTCGCGTGCCTTCGCCATGATAATCTCGTTGTCGGCTTGTAGTTGTTCCATCTCTTTGTGGGTACGCTGTGCTTTTTCGAGAGCGTTGTTAATCTCGTCCTCACGTTTCTTCAACATCTCGCTGATGACAGGAAAGGCAAACTTAGCTAAGATAAAAAACACTATTCCGAATGCCAAGGTCATCCAAAACAACAAACCAAAATCGGGAGTTATTAATTCCATAATTTATAACGTATAGTTGATAATGTATTTTTTTACTCATTTAAATTATGTCGTTGCAGCCAACCGCTGCAACGACAGTAACTGTAACTGATTAAGCGATACCAATCAGCAAGCAGACAACCAAAGCAAACAATGAAACACCTTCAACGAATGCTGCTGAGATGAGCATGCTTGTTTGAGCTTTATCTGCTATTTCAGGCTGACGTGCTGATGACTCTAATGCTGAGGTGGCAATCTTACTGATACCTAAACCGGCACCAAATGTAACGATACCTGCTGCTAATGCAGCACCTAATTTTGCCAAAGGAGCTAAGTCAACAGCTGCCTGAACTACATCTTGTAATAAAACTAATAATGACATAACTTATAAATTTATAAGGTTTTTAATTTATTAAATTCTTAATGTTCTTCTTTGGCTGCCGCGCCAAAATATAATGATGACAATAATGTAAATACGTATGCTTGAATGAAGGCTACCAACAACTCAAGACAATCGACAAAAATAGCGAGTAGCAGTGAAACCACCGACACTGCTCCTCCTGCTGCTGCACTCATCTCGCCAAGAATGAATATCATACATACGAAACCCAATATCACGATGTGACCTGCAGTGATATTGGCAAAGAGACGAATAGCCAAAACGAATGGCTTTACGAAACAGCCTACAACTTCCACTATTGGCATCAATGGCAATGGAAACTTTAACCACCAAGGAACACCGGGAGTGTTGAAGATGTCTTTGTAATAATGTCTCTTTCCTGTCAGATGTGTGATGAAAAATGTAAATAATGCGAGCGTCGCAGTCACTGCGATATTACCTGTAATGTTAGCACCAAAAGGGAAGAATGGAATAAGACCTAAGAGGTTGTTGAAGATGATAAAGAAAAATACTGTCAGAAGATATGGCAGATATTTCTCATAATCTTTACCGATATTAGGCTTGGCAATTTCATCTCTGACATAAATGACAAGAGGCTCTATCAGAGCTTGTAAGCCTTTGGGTGCTCGCTCTTCACGTTGACGATACGATTTTGCAACAATCAAAAATATCAGGACGAGAAGAGTACACGAGATAAATAAACCGCATACTGTCTTTGTGATGGAAATGTCGAAAGGACGAGTAAGAGAATCATCTTTTCCTACTATTACCACTTTGCCTTCGAATTTTCCTTCATCTGGGATTTTAAATACGACATCTTCACCATGCTTGTTCTGTGTAACATATTCATGTCCGTGATGCAGATGTTTTGATGAGAATGTATATAACTCACCTTCGCAGAAAACTATTATAGGAAGGTTTATCGTGATGTGCTTGCCTTTCCATGTACAGATGTGCCAATCGTATGAGTCTAAGATGTGATCGAAGATAAGTGCGCCTGCATCTAGCTTCTCTTCAACTTCAGACTCTATGTCATTTTGATGACTGCTGCTAGCCGTGGAATGATAAGGTAAAAGGAACATAAAACACATCACAAACAAAATACCTGCTAGTGTGTTTCTATATTTATAAACAGAAAAAATTATATCTCTCATTGACTTTATATACATTCATATTTATCCATGCAAGTTTACGAAAAAAAATTAAAACTTTGTTAATTTTAAAGTCTTTTTTTTGTGCTAGTTGAGATTTATTTATTGAAATCTTTGTTACTTTTGCAGCATGGCAAAAAATAAGTTTTACGTAGTTTGGAAAGGAAGAGAAATCGGTGTCTTCAGCACATGGGATTCGTGTAAGATGCAGATAGAAGGTTTTAAAGGAGCGCAGTATAAATCGTTTCCTGACAGGGCGAGTGCTGAGAATGCGTTTAGAGCTGGCTATGAGTCATGCAGTCAGCAAGCCTCGGCTGCCAGCCAGCCATCGTATGAGAGCTTGCCAGAGAATCAAAGACCGATAGGTCAGAGTATAGCCGTCGATGCTGCCTGTTCTGGTAATCCTGGCAAGATGGAGTTTCAGGGTGTCTTTGTAGAGACTAACACACATCTTTTCAAAAGTCCAGTATATGAACACGGCTCCAACAATATAGGCGAGTTCCTTGCCATAGTCTATTGTCTTGCATGGCAAAAGAAAAACAAACTCAGCTATCCTATCTATTCCGATTCTGTCAACGCGCAGAAATGGGTGAGAGAGGGAATATGTAAGACTAAGGTTGCTGAAAATGATAAGAACAAACCTCTCTTTGAGGTGATACGATGGGCGGAGAGATGGCTTAAAGAAAATTCTTTCCGCGTGCCAATATACAAATGGAGAACAGAAATTTGGGGTGAGATTCCAGCTGACTTCGGAAGAAAATAATTTATATTTGCAAAAATAAAATTGACTCATGATAAAGTTCGATACTTTCTATTATCAATGCCCAAGATGTAAGTCATGGATGGAAGGCCATCTCCTAATATCTTCTATGGTCAACCAGTCTATCTTATATTCTGACGGTAAGATACTGAACGACGGATATATTACCGAATATCAAAGAATGATAGTGTGCCCTGCTTGTAATCACTGGTCATGGGTCGATAAATATTCAGAACCTCATATCATAAAATCGAAGCCTTCAGAGAGCTACTACACCTGGAACAGCTGGCGTTTCTATGGCGTTCACTTCGGAAGCAACGAAGGACGATTGGCTCTCGTCAATCATTATAAAAACTTTCTCGCCAAATCGGATTACGACAGAGATCAGGAGATTTATTTTCGTCGTATGATGTGGTGGGCTTATAATGATTTGGTAAGAAATATATATCAAATCGATATAGAGCGTTATACCTCAAAAGAGATGAGCTTCAAAGTGTGGTGGAGAAATAGAAAGAAGATATTGCAAGGATATGAGATGTTCATGGATCATCATGATGATTATCTGGAAAATCTTGGCAACTTGGTTAATCTTCTTAAGGACCGGTTCACTCCTGATGACGAGGAATTTGAAGCAACAAATCTCGACATCATAGAGATGTATCGTCAGCTTGGCGATTTCAACAGTGCCAGAACATTGTTAAATTCGACATCGCGTCGCACCTATTTCATCTCGGCTATCGAGAAAAAAGTCGAAGAAAAAGACGACTTGGTGTTCTTAGTTACAGGATGAGGGTAAGATAAATTTTGGAGAAATCGGTGGCTTTATTATAAATTAACAGCTAAATTAAGAGTGCCGAATACTCCAAAATCGTGTATATGTTTCTCTATTCTTTCATTAGATAAATCACAATATTCTTTACAAATATCGATGCCTATGAATCTGCGGTTATTGTCATAAGCCGCAACACAAGAAGTTCCACTACCACACATAGGGTCGAGTACTATATCATTTTCATTGCTCCATGAAAGAATATGATCTTTGGCTAAGTCATAAGGGAATGGTGCAGGATGATTTTTTGCTTCTTGATCAACGGCTTTTTTCCCAACAACATATTCCCATATATTTCCTTTAATTTTTTCTGATTTTACAGGATTGGCTAATTTCCCTCTTTTCTGTTCTCCCTTAGAATAATTTTTATATGTAGTACCTTTTAATTCTAATCCTGCGTGTAGACAAGGCATCTTGAGTGCGTGATGTGTTGCTACTGCTCCTTTTGAAAACACAAACATATATTCAAACTCGTTGTTATAACGTTTCCTATATATTTGTGGAACTGGATTTGTTTTTTTGAATATCATGGTGTCGTGTAAATTAAATCCAGCATCAACAAATTTAATAGCTTGTTTAAAACTAGTACAGGTTTCGCTTCCATTAATTGTAGCATCACAAACAATCCATACAACGACTCCTCCGTCTTTTGTGATTCTATAT
Source organism: Bacteroidales bacterium (assembly GCA_045615125.1). GTDB lineage: Bacteria > Bacteroidota > Bacteroidia > Bacteroidales > F082 > Limimorpha. Next base: position 15,197 of record JAZLEF010000146.1, on the reverse strand, counting down.
AACTGCTTTACTATATCGTCAAATGGAAAAACAAAACCCTTATACGTCCTTAAATTGTCATACGGTGGCGATGTGATACACATATCAATGGAATTGTCTGGTATATTTTTCATTATATCTACACAATTCCCGTTAATAATTTTATCTATATAATCGTTGATCATTTCTGTACTTGATTTATAAATTTTCTGATAGTATCAATTTTAGAGTTTAGTTTCATGGAGGAGAGAAGTTCTTTAATAGCTTCTTCTCGGTTTAATTTTTTGATTCTAGATATTTCAGACTCGTAATATCTAATTTCTTCATCGCCTCTGTTAACGATAGAATTTTTTATGTTACTGAAATAATTGTCAAATTGTTCCTCTGTCAACCCAATGATTTTTCTAATATTGATATCTTGTTGTTGAATAAAACATTTCTTCGCATCTGCCATATTGGTATGTTGCATAATATTGTAACTCTGATTCCATAGTTCTCGTAAATCTATATCATTACTTTCTTTAATGTCGTTGGATAGTATAATGTATAGATACTCCCATGAAAATAGAGATACATTTTCATCAAGTGCGTCCCGATAAATTTGGCTCTCCTTCTTTGGATATTGAAAATAAGGACAAACTAAGACAGAAAAATCGTTATCTTTTCTCCACTTATCCATAGAATCTACTTTAAAATCTTTAGCATTTTTAGCTGTTCGACTTAGTCTAAATGATTTTGCATCTCCGACTAAAGAATAATTATGATACTTGCTTTGAGCTATAATATCCGCACAATTGGAACGTTCTCTCAAAACACTAACCTCAAAGTTCATCTCTTTAAGAGCTTTAGCGAATAAGATGTCAGATACTTTTGTGTATAGTTTTTCTTCAGATGAATCGTGCAAGATATCTTCAGGAATGATTCCTATTTCTGTTATTAAAGATAAAATATCTGTTTTGTCTATACTAAATAAAATATCTTGTAAATCATTGCTGGCTTTTGTAAAATCTAAATTTGATTTTTCCCGGATAAGAGTTCGTAAGTCTGTATATTTCATATCTTATGGTGTTTAATTCTTTGTGTTTTATGTTTATGGCAAATATAATGTTTTATTTTTCCCCAAATTCTAATCTTCTAAAATTTTTCTGATGACGTGTGATGCGCAGAAGCATCCGAATATAGCCGGCATGTATGATATAGTCCCTACTGTCGCAATCTTGTTTTCGGTTTGTTCTTCTATAGATACTGCGCTTTCCGCTACTTTTTCAGGTGAGAACACCACAGTTATTCCTTCGCGTATTCCGAGGCGATGTAATCTCTTCCTTATGTAGAATGCCAAACGGCAGTTGTGTGATTTAGAGATGTCGTCGATTTCTATTTTGGTAGGGTCGAACTTACCACCGGCTCCCATGCAGCTGACGATGTTCTGTTTGTTCTGTACTGCGTAATAAAGAAGGAATACTTTTGGTGCGAGAGTGTCGATGGCATCTACAACGAAATCAAATTTCTGCTCCATCAAGTCGATGATAGGCTGGTCTTTGAGATATTGATTTATTGGAATCACTTCAACATCGGGGTTGATGTCGCGGATACGTTCTGCCATCACTTCCACTTTAGGGCGGCCGATGGTGCTGTCTAAAGCTAGGAGCTGTCTGTTCTTATTGGTGATATTGACGGTGTCGCAATCAACGATGGTGAGCTTTCCTATTCCTGCACGCGCCAACTGTTCTGCAGCGTATGCGCCTACACCACCCAATCCTACGACGAGAACGTGACTCGACGCCAACTTCTTGACGCCTTCTTCTCCAACCAATAACTGTGTCCTTGAATTCCAATTCATATCTTTCCAAAAATTTTTACAAAGTTATTAAAAATATCGCTTCTCAAATCAGCCAAACTACGTCCCGATAAAAGTGCCGCTTTTTCATAAACATCTGCTATACTTATCTCGCTGACATCGGTCTCAAGAAACAGTCTCTCCGAAGGAATAATCTTAAGAAGTTCTGTCGCACGTCTCTCGTTTCTAAACAAGACATCACCGAGCGAGAGGTATATTTCATTATGTCTAAGAAGTTGCTTGCATGTTTGCTCATTGCCTTGAAATCCGTGTATTATCCAAGGCATCTTAGCTTTTGTTTCTTTTCTTATTGACAGAATATCGGAATGCGAACGCACCGCATGAATTATCATAGGCTTATGATATTGTTCCGAAATCTCTATCTGTTTTAAGAAAAAATATTTCTGTTGCTCTAAGTCAGAATCGCAAGCTCTGTCAATGCCACATTCACCTATTGCCATGAGTTTAGTATCGGCGAAATTATGCCATCCATCATTCGTTATCCCTTGTCCGTGTTTCACATTCCACGGGTGAATGCCGACGCTATACAAAAAAGGAACATCGACATTGAGAGATTCCTCAGTGTCGATGTTAATTATTTCAATGAAATCTTTATCAATATTATGTTGATGAGTATGTATATTGATATAAGGATTCATTATATGGAGTCGATATTATGTTGGATTATTATTTCTTTAGTGTCGATATTAAAAGCCAGCAGATTACCGAATCCGTCTTTGTTCTTGTAATATATTCCGTTGTCTAACGAAAGGAAATCGTAGTTGTTGTCGCGGAATAAATCGATGAGTGTCATTTCGACTGGGACATGGCCGTGGATGACTTTTTTTCCAGCGGTTTTGTTCTTATCCACGCTGAAGTCTCTAATCCACATCATGCTTCTTGTGTCGTCGAAAGGGTTGTCTATTTTGAAGTTCATGCCGGCATGTACCAAAATATATTCTTCCAGTTCTATGTAATATTCAGCTTTTTTCATCCATTCGATATAACGTTCGTTAATATCGCGTGGACGTTTTGCGCCGAAGCTCTCCATTGTCTTGGTGCCGCCGTTGTTACACCAGTCTTTTTCTATAGGGCTGCGGAACAGGAATCTTTTTTGGTCGGCTTCCCACGCTCTGATGCAATAGTCTTCGTGGTTGCCTCTGATACAATGTACCTCAAAGCCTGAGTTTTGCAGACTCATGATGAAATCTATCACTCCTTTGCTGTTAGGTCCACGGTCGATATAGTCGCCGAGGAAATAAAGAGCGTCTGATTTAGACAGAGCTATTCTGTCTTCAACCAAATATTTCAATGTCATGAGATATCCATGAACATCCGGAATAACCCATCGATTCTTCATAGCTTGTATTAATGCTGGTTGTTAATTGTCAATTTTTAATTGTCAATTTATTTTGCTTTTCCTTGGTTAGCTACGCTTTCCATCTTGCGTTTGATTTCTTCTTGGTCGCCGAGGAAGAAATGGTTTTGAAGATTCATGTTGTCGTCAAATTCAAATACGTAAGGAACAGCTGTTGGGATGTTGAACTTGATGATTTCTTCGTTTGTCATGCCACGAAGTTCTTTAACGATACCTCTCAATGAGTTGCCGTGAGCAACAACCATAACTTGGTCGTGGTTTTCGAAAGCCTTCAAGATAACGTCGTTATAGTAAGGCATAAGACGTTCGATAGTATCTTTCAATGACTCTGTCAAAGGAATTTGTTCGTCGGTGAGTTCTGCATAACGAGCATCCATTCTTGGGCTCTTTGGATCGTTCATCTCCAATGCTGGTGGTTGAACGTCGAAAGAACGACGCCATACCAAAACTTGTTCATCGCCGTATTTTGCTGCAGTGTCAGCTTTGTTCAAACCTTGGATAGCACCGTAGCTCTTCTCATTTAATCTCCAGCTTTTTTGAACAGGAAGCCAGTCCATGTCCATAGCATCGAGAACATTATTTAAAGTCTTAACAGCTCTTTTTAAATATGATGTGAAACATAATTCTGGTTTGTAGTTTTCTTGTTTCAAAAGTTTACCAGCTTCAAAAGCTTCTTCCAAACCTTTAGGACTTAAATCAACGTCTGTCCAACCTGTAAAAAGATTTAATTTATTCCATTCACTTTCTCCGTGACGAATTAAAATAAGTTTTTTCATTGTAGTTTTCTTTATGTTTATTAGACTCTGTTTACACTTGCAAAGATAAATATTTTACTTAAAATTTATTATATTTTTTGAACAAAACTTTATTGTTAAAAAATGTTAAGATTTTCTTTCTAATTTTGTGAAAAAATAATACTTATGAAAAAGTTGTCGTCATTGCTAATCTTAATGTTTTTTTACATAATAACAGGATATTCTCAAGAAATAAATCTCGTTAATATTGAAATTCCGTCAATTATTGACGAGAGAAGCGACAGAATAATAACTCATAAAGGTTACACTGTATCATATAATTACGATTGGAAGATTCCTAACTGGGTCGCATACGAGCTTACCGATTGGGAAGCGGAAGGCGAATATCCTCGTAGCAATAGTTTCAAACCTGATCCTATGGTGCCGAGAAATGCTACCGCTACCACCGACGACTACAAATATTCCGGTTACGACAGAGGTCACATGGCACCGGCTGCCGATATGAAATGGGATGAACAGGCTATGAAAGAATCATTCTATCTTTCCAATATTTGTCCTCAGAATCCTAACCTCAACGGCGGCGTATGGAAAGACCTCGAAGAACAGGTTCGCGACCTCGCTATGCAAAAAGGAAAAATATTCGTGGTGTGCGGACCTATCGTTAACGACACCTCAAATACGCTGGGTGAAAATAAAGTCGTAGTGCCTCAGGCTTTCTTCAAGGTGTTGCTCCAGGAAGAAAATGGCGAAATACATACCATAGGATTTGTGTATGAAAATAAGAGCGGACGCCAGCCAATGTCGACTTACGCTATGTGCGTCGACGAAGTGGAAGAAATAACGAATATCGATTTCTTCCCATCACTGCCTGACAAAATTGAGAAAGAAACAGAGTCCGTTGTGGATTTTTCCAAATGGACAGTAAAAAAACAATAAAACAATAATTTTTTTGTTATAAATTTGTGTTCTAAATAATTCATTATGATAAATAAATATATATCCCTTATCTGCTTGATTTTCTTAAGCGTCGCAACAAGTTTCGCACAGACTGCTCTCCATCAATGGACAACACACGCTCCAGGAATGAAAGTCATCAATGTTGAAAAAGTTGATGAGAAAATATATGCCGCTACTCCTTACGAAGTCTATTACTACAACACCGGCGATAATTCTATCAATAAAATGTCGAAGGTGAATGGCTTGTCCGACTTCGGTATCAGCGTGATGCGTTATAACTCCAAAACAGATATGTTGTTTGTTGGATATTCTAACACCAACATCGATCTCATTGGCAGTGACGGAAAAATCATAAATATCAGCGATATTAAAAATAAGAATATATTGGCAGACAAAACCATCAACGATGTCTATTTCATAAACGAGCTGGCTTACGTATGCTGTGGATTTGGTATCGTTGTGGTGGATTTAAACAGATTGGAAATAAAAGATACCTACATCATAGGAGAGGGAGGAACCTACCTTAACGTCAACGACATTATCTTGTATGATGGCAAACTATATGCAGCTACAAGCAATGGCGTCTATTATGCCGATTATACTAGCAGCAACCTCGCCGATTATTCTCAATGGAATCATGATGTGACAATGATACACGACAACTTGAACTATTCTGAGATAGAATGTTTCAACGGTAATCTTTTGGCTAATTACTCTGTTAACCAATATGGAACCGATACTGTCTTCGTATATAATGGTACGGCATGGGATTATTTCAAACCTGCCACTCACTCCGTGAAAAGAGAGATTAAGGCTTACGACGACAGACTCGTCTTCGTTGAGCAATATAGTGTCAGAGTCCTTAACAGAAATAACAGCTTAGCGTCTAACTTCAAGAGTATAGAACCTTTTGATGCCATCTACGACAAAAGCCGTGATTTGTATTGGATAGGCGATAAAAGCAACAGCCTTATCAAAATGAATCTCGACGGGACATCGGAAAATATTATGTTCAACGGTCCTTATAGCATCAACAACTTCGATATAAAAGCCAGAGGCAATGAGGTGTGGGTGGCTGCCGGTGGCTACACCGCGACATGGGCTAAACGCTGGCTCTCCGATGGCGTATATTATTATAAAGATTATGAATGGTCTAACATTAACAAATCAAACACCGATGCACTAGATACTATCTCCGACTTAGTCACCGTGGCATTCGACCCACTCAACAAATCAAAGGTTTATGTGGGCTCATTCCATAGAGGACTTCTTGAGTTTGAAAACTATGAATTGAAAACTATTTATAACCACACTAACAGCAGTCTCGGACAACTGGCAGGTTACAACTATATCTATGTCACCGGCCTCGACTTCGACAGCAAGAATAACTTATGGGTTGCCAATAGCGGAACCGACAGACGTCTCTCGGTGAAGACTACCGACAACAATTGGTATTCGTTCAACATAGGTAGCAGCGACGTCAGCAAACTCGTAGTGGACGAGAATGACTATAAATGGGTGCTTAACCGCGATGGTTATTTTATCGTTTATAACGACAACAAGACTCCGTCTAATCCTGCCGATGACAAATATAAAATGATTTCGACGACAGCAGGACAGGGTGGACTGCCAGCTTCTGCCAACTGCATGGCGATGGATAAAAACGGAACAATGTGGATTGGCACCAACGACGGACTTGCATTGTTCTATTCCACTTCCAAGATATTCCAACAAGGCGTGAACTTTGACGCATCGAGAATCTTGGTGCCTCGTAACGACGGCACAGGTCAAGCCGATTATCTCCTCTCCGGTGAGTCGGTACTCTCAATAGCCATCGATGACGCCAATAATTTATGGGTAGGAACAAAGAACGGCGTCTTCTATATCTCCAATAATGGCTTAACTGAATATTATCACTTCACAGAAGATAACAGTCCTTTGTTGTCTAATACAGTACAAGGTATCGCTATCAATGCTGACGGCAATGTATTTTTCGCAACAGATAAAGGTATCATCTCATATAAAGGTGTCGCTACAGAGGGAAAGAAGACAAACTCTGACGTAATAGTTTATCCTAATCCTGTTCGACAAAATTATTCGGGATTGGTGGGTATCAAAAATCTGGTTCCTAACTCCTTGGTGAAGATAACTACTGTAGACGGTTCTTTCGTGACACATTTGTATTCAGAAGGTGGTCAGGCTGTATGGGATTGTACTACTATTGAGGGCGACAAAGTGGCTCCAGGAGTATATCTCATCTTCATCAGCGACAAGACTGGCTACGAGACTTTCGCTACTAAAATACTTATCTTGTAATGGCAAAGACAACAGTCAAAACGAGAGCTATAGTTCTTAACGCAATAAAATATGGCGACAGTAGTCTCGTCGTCAAGATGCTTACCGAGGAAGAAGGGCTGCAATCGTTCATGGTGAAAGGCGTATTCGGTAGTAAGTCGAAGATGAAGGCCGCCCTGTTCCAGAATATGACATTGCTTAATATTGTGGCTGAAATAGGCAACAATAGTCTCGGTTTTGTCAAGGAGGTGACTCTATCTCATTATTACAAAAGCATAGCATTCGATATTAAGAAAACTTCGATAATGCTGTTCGTCAGCGAGCTGCTCTCCAAGACGATAACAGAGACCGAAGTTGATCATGTCTTGTTTGAATATGTATATGACTCAATGTTATGGCTCGACGATGCTCCTGCCGATTATCTTAATTTTCCTGTCGTCTTCGCTCTCAATCTAAGTAAATATTTAGGATTTTATCCTAACTTCGACACATATATCAAAGGCTCATGCTTCGATATGTTGGATGGTAATTTCAAGATGACAAAAAATGATGTTTATCAGATAGACGAAGAACTCAGCGAGGCTCTTTTTTATTTGGGGAATCAAGACTTCAAGAACTCAGAACCTCATAATTATAGACTTACAAACAGGATACGTCATTTCTTGCTCGACGCTATTGTCACATATTATAAGCTACATTCCAGCGATTTCAGAGATATGAAATCGTATGAGGTGCTGAGAACTGTCTTAAGCGTATAGATTCTCTTTTTTATTTTCTTCCCTTAAATTCAAAACCTAAGTCTTCAACGGTTTTCTTCACTGTCTCGTCGTTAGGTGTTCCTGTTACAACAGCTTCTTTCTTTCCTAAAATGACTTCAACATTTTCAACATTGTCTAAAGCCTTCAATGCTTTTTCTACAGAATTTTTACAATGATTACACGACATTCCGTCGATACGATAAATCACTTGATTTTCGTTTGTTACTTCTTCTTTCTTAAAAATTTTTAACATAAATGCATTTATTAAAAGTAAAACTAAAACAATTCCTGATACTATCTCAAACCATGATGCGCTGATGCCTCCGTGTGAGCTGCAATGTCCCGACGATTCACATAAAGATGTTATGGTGAACCATTCTCTTGGCAAGAAATAATCGATGAAAAGTCCGCATATCATAGAACCTAAAATGATAGAGCCGAGGTAGAAGAGAAGCTGTTTCTTGCCTAATGACTTTCCTACTACTAACAACGAAGCCACGCTGACACCTGGTCCAGCTATAAGTAATACCAAAGCTGCTCCTGGCGACAAGCCCTTAAGCATAAGAGCTGCTGCAATAGGAATGCTGCCTGTTGAGCAGACATACATAGGAACAGCTATCAACAGCACTATCATCATAGTGACAATAGATGGGAGATTTAAGTCGGTAAAGAATGAATCTGGAACTAATATTGTTATCAATGCGCCTATCATCAATCCTATGACTAGCCATTTGCCGATGTTCTGCGCTAAGTCGATGAAGCTGTATCTTAATAGCTCAATGAATTTGTTTCCTCCTTTGTCGTTGCTTTCGCAAGTGCACTTTTGACGTACAACAATCTCGTCTTTTGAGAATGCCGTTGTTACAGCTCCGCCTGCTATCGAGGTAAGCAAGGCTGCCAATGGTCGTACAATAGCAAAAGGAAGTCCCATCATGGAGTAAGTGGCTATTATAGAATCGACGCCAACCTGAGGCGTGGATATCATGAAGGCCACCGTGGCACCGCGTGATGCTCCGTCTTTCCTCAATGAGATGGCGGTCGGGATGACACCGCATGAACATAAGGGAAGTGGAACTCCAATCAATGATGCCAGCAGCACCGACTTGAAATTTTCTTTGGCTAAATGTCTCTCAAAAAAAGAAGAAGGTACAAAGACATGCAACAATCCAGCCATCAAGAAACCTAATAGTAGGTATGGTGCCATCTGACATAACATGTTTAAAAATGTTAGCAGACCGTTCGTTAATTCATAATTCATAATGCACAACTCATAATTAAAGGAGACGTATCTATAACATAGATGTCATTGATACGTCTCACAAAATTAGTATTTTTTTATTTTACATTGTGTGTTTTTTGAACAGCAGCTGCAATCGCTACATGATTTGTTATCGTTGCTGTTCTTTATTTTCTTTACGACAGAATATATAGTGTATCCCACCGCCAATGTTATTATTATATATGCAATTATAGTTTGTGTCATAAGAGAGAACCTATTTGATAAACCAAGAAGGAAACAATCCAAGCGAGTCCGGTGTTGTAGAACAAAGTAAATAAAACTGCTTTCCATCCGGCTTCGCGTCTTACAGCCGCTATTGTAGCGAAACATGGTGTCGACAATAATACGAACAACATGAAGCCGAATGCTACTAATGGAGTAAACAACAGCTCGCCTTTCTTTGGTCCGCTGGTCCATACCTGAGTTCTGACCTTATCGACGAGTTTTCCTTCCTCTTCTTCAGATGTTTGGAAGAGCACTGCGAGAGTCGAGACGACTACTTCTTTAGCAGCGATACCTGTTGTCAAACTGACACCCATTCTCCAGTCGAAGCCGCAAGGACGTACTAAAGGTTCGATGGCGTGGCCGAAACGTCCGATGTAAGAATTCTCATTCAAGACAGCTCCTTGTTCATATTCTAACTGTTCTATGATAGTAGCTTTTTCTTCTGCGTCGATATTGTCGTTAGCTTCGACAAGTTCTATCTCTTGTGCTATCAATTCAGCTTTTTCACATGTTCTTGGGAAATATTCCAATGCCCATATTATGATAGAAGCAACGAGGATGACGGTAGCCATTTTCTGTAAATACTGAACACTCTTGTCCCACATGTGAATTAAAGTATTACGTGTTGTAGGTACGCGATAAGGAGGAAGCTCCATCACGAATTGTTCCGACAGACCTTTGAAAGATGTCTTATTCAATAATAAAGCCGTCAGTATCGCGAAGATAACGCCTATGGCATAGACGCTCATCAATATCAAACCTTGGTGTTTCTCGAAGAAGGCTGCTACAAAAAGAAGGTAGACAGGGAGACGTGCCGAACACGACATGAAAGGTGTGACTAATATAGTGAGCAGTCTGTCTTTCCTGTTTTCTAAAGTACGTGTCGCCATGATAGCAGGCACAGAACAACCGAAACCGATGATGAAAGGAATAAACGATTTGCCATGAAGTCCTATCTTATGCATGAGACGGTCGACGATGAAGGCGGCACGTGCCATATAACCGGTGTGTTCTAATATAGAGATGAAGAAGAATAATATCAAGATGTTAGGTAAGAAAACTAATACTCCGCCAACGCCGGCTATGATGCCGTCGACGATGAGGTCGCGCAATATTCCGTCATTCATCCATGAGCCAACAAGTTCTCCGAACCAGCTCACTGCCCATTCAATCCATTCTTGAGGATAAGCTCCGATTGTGAAAGTAGCTTGAAACATGAGCCATACGAAGAATATTAAGATAGGGAATCCTAACCATTTGTTGGTTAAGACCTCGTCGGCTTTATAAGCATGATTCTTGATTTTCTTTGAACCTTTTTTATATGTCTCATTCAAAGCTCCTCTGATGAAAGCATAACGAGCATTGGTAATCAAAGTCTGTGCATCTTCGTCGTATGCTTTCTCTAAAACAGAACGTTTTTCCTGAGCTTCTGCTATAATATCATCGCCGTTAGGAAGGTCTTTGATTTCTTCTATCGTCGACTGAGAATTTTCCAAAACATTGATAGCGATATATCTCGCAGGATAAATATTGATGATGTCCTTGTTAAGTTCTATCTTTTTCTTAATAGGAACGATAGCCTCTTCGATGTCGCGTCCGTAGTTGATATGAATATGTTTGTTGAGATTTTTCTTCTCTTCAAAAACATCGACAATAGTCTCAAGCACGTTGGAAATGCCTATCCCTCTCACTGCTGTCGTAGGCACTATAGGGAAGCCGAGCATCTTGCCGAGACTCTTGTAGTCGAAGATATCACCTTTGGCTTCCATCTCATCATACATATTAAGAGCCATGACGAGACGTATGTTCATATCGATAAGCTGTGTGGTAAGGAAGAAGTTACGTTCTAAATTAGAAGCGTCGACGATATTAAGAACTATGTCGGGATTATGTTTGGTGAGATAGTCTCTCACATAACGTTCTTCAGGTGAATATTCTGTTATGGAATAAGTTCCAGGTAAGTCAACGAGGTTGATGGTGTAGCCCTTATGATAGAACGTGCCTGTTTTCAAATCGACGGTGACACCTCCGTAGTTACCTACTTTCTCGTGTAATCCTGTTGCATGGTTGAAGAATGATGTCTTACCAGCATTAGGATTACCTACCAAAGCCACAGTGATATTGTTTGTCTTTTCTTTGATGACGTCGGAAATGACATCGTCGGCGATAGTGCCGTTGAAGTCAGAAGAATGAGCATTGACTTCATCCAAGGCAACGACTTCAATCTTATCGGCTTCACTTCTTCTTAATGATATATGAGCCTGAAGTATCTGGTATTCTACAGGGTCCATCAGAGGTGCATTCTTGATGACGGTGACGGTCTCGCCTTTTACAAAACCAAGCTCCATCAATCTGTGACGAAGTCCGCCGTGTCCATTCACCTTTACGATGACACATTTTGTGCCTGTCGCCATTTCCGCTAAAGAAGTGGACGTTGACTTTTGTCCGTTGTCCATTGTCTGTTGACTATATTTATATTCCATAAAATCTTAAATAATATTTGCAAAAATACTAAATTCTAAAATAATTTCTAAATTGTTTGAAAGGACACGATAAATCGCATCCCTACAATTCCTCAATTCCTCATGCCCTCAGTTCCTTAGTTCCTCAAATCCCAATCATAAATCTCAATGTTCCGACAAGTGCGTTGTCGACAGGAAATTCCATTCCAGCAGGATTGATGATATATTGTACGTCAGGTTTAATCAATAAGTTGTCTGTTATCTGATATTGATAGAAAAGTTCTATCGCTGTCTCAGTTTTTTTATCAGATAGGAATGCCGATGTGAATGCGAGACCGGCCATGTCGAGACCTTCTTTTGAGAAGACGCCTTCTAAGTTAAGACCAGCTGCGAGGTGAAAATAGTTTTGAGGAGCTGAGATGCTGAGATGCTGAGATGCTGAGATGTTGTTTGCGTATCCGATTTGAACAAAAGGTTTCAAGTTACGAGTGCCGTTGTTCCACACTTCTTGTTCGGCATTAGCATAGAATCCATAATTTTTTGCTGCTGTATGATAGAAAGCTCCGAATTTGTAAGTGCTATTGTCTCTGACATAATGACCTTCGCCAATGAATAATGCTCCTTCGTCTTTACCGATTCTCCAGTTCAAGTTATAAAGATTGTCATCTTCAAAAGATGGAATCTCTCCGTCATATACAGCAGCTTGAACATGCCAGTTGTCGTTGATCTCGTAGTGAAATTCTGCGCCGAGTCCAGTGAGAGGGAATATAGCGACGCTCAGATTCGTTGAGAAAACAGGATGAATGCCGAAAGAGCTGTTTATATATTCACCAGCTGCGTCAAGATTAGCGAAGTTCTCGTTCATATCTTGAAGTCCGACTTTGATGCTAAACTTACCGAAAGATTGTTGCAAAGAGAGATATTCCATGAAAGCGTGGTCGCCAGCTTCTATGTTATTAGCAACCTGGAAGTCACCGATGAACATCTCTGTTGGAACAATGCCGTGGGTAGTTCCGCCACCGACGTATAATGATGCTCCTTTCCATAAGTCGGCATCCATTCCAATTTTAGCGTAGCCGAGATAGCCGCCGCCATTTTTTAAACCACCTACATTATACAAGAAGTCACCTGTATATTCAGCGTTGAAGTTTAATGATTTTTCCTGTGAGAAAAGGTTATTAATCCCTAATAAGAGAAAAGTGATTAAAGATAAAAATGTTAATGTTTTTTTCATTTGTAATAGTATTTTAAAATTATGATGCAAAAATACTATTAGTTAAAAAAATGCTAATTCCCATTTTATAGTGAAAAGTTTTTATGAATCTAACTAAAAATAGTTAGATTATATAGATACAAAAAAACCGCCACCAAGAAGTGACGGTTTTTTATTGATACATATACCTTTAGCCTTTAGTCATTAGCCTTTGGTCATTTATTACATCATACCTGGCATGCCGCCCATGTTAGGGTTCATTGCTGGCATTGGGTTTTCTTCTTTATGGTTAGAGATAACGCATTCTGTTGTGAGGAGCATACTTGCGATAGAAGCAGCGTTTTCTAAAGCAACTCTTGAAACCTTAACTGGGTCGATGACGCCTGTCTTCAAGAGGTTTTCGTATGTTTCTGTACGAGCGTTGAAACCGAAGTCGCCTTCGCCTTCTCTTACCTTGTTAACAACGACAGAGCCTTCTAAGCCAGCGTTTTCAACGATTTGGCGTAATGGTTCTTCCAAAGTGCGTTTGATGATAGAGATACCTGTTGTTTGGTCGTCGTTTTCGCCTTTGAGGTTTTCTATTGAGCTGATAGCGCGGATGAAGCCAACGCCGCCACCAGGGATGATACCTTCTTCTATAGCAGCTCTTGTAGCGTTCAAAGCGTCTTCAACGCGGTCTTTCTTTTCTTTCATTTCAACTTCGCTTGCTGCACCAACATAGATGACTGCTACGCCGCCGGCGATTTTTGCCAAACGTTCTTGTAATTTTTCACGGTCGTACTCTGTTGTTGTTCTTGCCATTTCAGCTTTGATTTGAGCTGCGCGTGCGTCGATGTTTTCTTTTGCACCTTGACCGTTAACGATTGTTGTGTTGTCTTTTGTAACAGTGATTTTGTCAGCTGTACCGAGTTCTGCCAATGTAGCGTCTTCTAAACGGTAGCCTTTTTCTTCTGTGATAACAGTACCGCCTGTCAAGATAGCGATGTCTTCCAACATTTCTTTTCTTCTGTCACCGAAGCCAGGAGCTTTAACAGCAACGACTTTCAAAGAACCACGTAAACGGTTAACAACTAATGTTGCCAATGCTTCGCTGTCGATGTCTTCTGCGATGATTAAGAGAGGACGACCTGTTTGTAATGATTTTTCGAGGATAGGAAGTAAGTCTTTCATGACAGAGATTTTCTTGTCGTAAATCAAGATGAAAGGATTTTCATAGACTGCTTCCATTTTTTCTGTGTTGGTTACGAAGTATGGAGAGATGTAACCGCGGTCGAATTGCATACCTTCAACAACGTCAACGTGTGTTTCGATACCTTTAGCGTCTTCAACAGTGATAACGCCTTCTTTCTTGACTTTTGCCATTGCTTCAGCAATCAAAGTGCCGATAGTGTTATCGTTGTTAGCTGAGATACTTGCTACTTGTTGGATTTTTTCGATGCTGTCGCCAACTTGTTCTGATTGAGCTTTCAATGATTCTACTACTGTTGCTACAGCTTTGTCGATACCTCTTTTGAGGTCCATTGGGTTAGCACCAGCGATAACGTTTTTCAAACCTGCTGCTACTATAGCTTGTGCCAATACTGTAGCTGTTGTAGTACCGTCGCCAGCGAGGTCGTTAGTTTTAGAAGCAACTTCCTTAACTAATTGAGCACCCATGTTTTCAACAGGATCATTTAATTCTATTTCTTTTGCTACAGAAACACCGTCTTTAGTGATGTGTGGAGCACCGTATGATTTCTCGATGATAACGTTACGACCTTTAGGTCCGAGTGTAACTTTTACTGCATTTGAAAGAGCGTCAACGCCTTTTTTTAAACCGTCACGAGCGTCGAGGTTGAATAATATGTCTTTTGCCATTTTATATACTTATTAAATTGTTAATGAAATATTGAATAAAAAAATAATGAGAAATCAGATGATTGCAATAACATCATTTTCTCTCATTATCATATAATCTTTTCCATCTAAATGGAATTCTGTACCTGCATATTTGCCATAAATGACTTGGTCGCCAACTTTCAATGTCATAGGATTGTCTTTTGTACCTGGACCAACTGCC
>JAZLEF010000145.1:0-9364 GCA_045615125.1 Bacteroidales bacterium | reverse complement strand
GTTGTTCTTCAGTAACAAGGCTGCTAATCATTTCGTGTTCTGGAGCCAACACCATGAAACTTGCTCCGAAGAGAGTGTCGGCACGTGTGGTGAACACTTCTATATTAATATCTTTGTCAGCAATGTCGAAGAACAATGATGCACCCATCGACTTGCCTATCCAATTGCGTTGTACTTCTTTGATTGACTCGCTCCAGTCGATTGTCTCGAGGCCTTCGAGGAGACGTTCTGCGTAAGCTGTTATACGGAGTAACCATTGTTTCATGGTCTTACGTACTACAGGGTGACCGCCGCGGACTGAGAGACCGTCGGCGACTTCGTCGTTAGCGAGTACTGTTCCGAGTTCAGGACACCAGTTAACCATAGTGTCGGCGAGGTAAGCGAGACGATAGTTCATCAAGATTTCCTGTTGTTCTTTCTCGCTCATGGCTTTCCATTCTTCTGCTGTGAAAGAGAGTGGTTTGCTGCAAGCAGCATCCAAACCTTCTGAACCTTGTTGCTCGAACATCTTGACGAGTTCAGCGATAGGAAGAGCCTTCTTGGCTTGGTTACAATAATATGAATTGAAAAGCTGGATGAAAGTCCACTGTGTCCATTTGTAATAGTTAGGGTCGCTGGTGCGAACTTCGCGGTCCCAGTCGTAGCAGAAACCAATCTTATCCATTTGTTCGCGATAACGATTGATATTCTTCTCTGTTGTTATTGCAGGATGAGTGCCTGTTTGTATTGCATATTGCTCTGCAGGAAGGCCGTAAGCGTCGTAACCCATTGGGTGAAGGACGTTAAAACCTTTGAGACGTTTGTAACGAGCATATATATCGGATGCTATATAACCGAGAGGGTGACCAACATGAAGACCTGCTCCTGATGGATAAGGGAACATGTCTAAGATATAAAACTTTGGCTTATTCTTGTCAATATCAACTTTATAGATATTATTGTCGCGCCAATACTCTTGCCATTTCTTTTCTACTTCATTAAAATTGTAATCCATAACTTTATTGTTTAGATAAGATTACAAAAGTACGGATTTTTTTGAAATTCAGAAATTCAAAATCTTAATTTTTTTTAGAGGAGTTAGAGGTGTTAGAGGAAATAAAGTGGTGTACCTTTTTTTACCTCAGATAATTTTGATATTATGATATTCTGAAGTTCTGAATTTCTTTCTTGGGCGTTCCGGCTCCGCCATCGGGCTTTCCGCTATATCTTTTTACGTCTCCAGCTTCCGCCTCCGTCTCCAGCTTCCGTCTCCAAAAGGATGCCGCTCCAATCCCTAACGCACTGGCAATGAGCATCGAGCCGTGAGCCATGAGCAAGGTCAACCGAGTTTGTTGAAACGCTTTTTTATTTCTCGCAGAGACGCAGAGAAACGCAAAGATATTTTAATATGTTATGCTGACCACTAACAGCTGATAGCTAAATAAAAAAATCAGGGCCGCCATAAAAATGACAGCCCTATAATTTTAATTTTCAAACGCGACAAAAAATTATGAATTATGCATTAAGAATTATGAATTTCCTTAACTCCTAATTATTCTATAGGTTTTTCCGTCAACTTCAACAAAGTAAACTCCTGAGTTGAGACAGCTCATATCAACACTGACCGTTGACTGTTGTCCGTTGATTGTTGACACTTTAATTCCAACGATATTATAGATATTGATCTCATTGATATTCTTGTCGGATTTTATATACAAAACATCATCGACGGGATTAGGATATAACTCAAAATTATTTTCGTATTCTCCAATTGTTTCTCCTATGATTTCAAATTCAAATGTCTCTGACATTTCTGACTCACCGTTTTCGCATACTGCAACAACAGAGAAATAATGTTCTCCTTCTTCATCGAAGCCTTTGATATATGATGTGTTTGCTGTCACATCTAAGATATTTCCATCCATATAAATCACATATTGACTAGCGTTGTCAGAGGCATCCCATGTCATTGTGACTTTGAAGTTATATGCATAACCTTGAGCATCTTGTTCTATTGTAACGTTGAGGTTAGTTGGCGCGTTGCAAGGCTCCACAGGAGGTTCGTCGCCTTCAATGCTTTGTATAGCTGCGAGAGCGTCGATGCAACCCGAACCTGTGTAGTTGTTTTTATTATCGGCGAGTTGTACTGCTGTAGTCTCCAATGTCATGCTTATCTCAGCAGGTGTCAATTCTGGATTTTTCTCCAGCATAAGAGCCATCACGCCTGCCACACATGGTGCTGCCTGTGATGTTCCTTCCATGCTGACATGTCCGTTAGGATTGTTAGGGTCGGCAGAGATAATGTTAACTCCAGGAGCGCAGATGTCAGGGCGAATAAGTCCCATGCCAGGTTCGTAAGGATAATCTTCAAAAGAAGTGTCTTGCCAAGTGAAAGGACCGTATGATGAGAACGCTGCTCTCTCGTTGTTATAGTCGACGGCACCCACAGCGATACAGCATGACGTGCCGCCAGCATTGCTTTGTTGGTCAGGGTGAATCCATGGAGGAGGGCATCCGCCAGGCACTCTCACGTTGTTAGGCACAGGGAAAGAAATCTGCAATTGTCCATCGTTACCTACTGCCACCGCTGCTGCCACTCCACATTGCAAGGCATTGATACAGGCATTACGCAACATCTCTCTTACTGCTGCCGAAGCGAAAGGAATACCCAACGACATATTCAGCACATCAGCGCCGTGTTCTATGGCGAACTCCATACCTGCGCTGATACTTGTCGCATTGCCGTAGCCTGTGTCGTCGATAACCTTGACGCACATCAAAGTTGCATCAGGTGCTATGCCTGTCTGTGTTCCCGAGCTGCCATCGCCGCAGATGGTGCCAGCACAGTGTGTGCCATGACCGAAGCCGTCAGAAACATCATGACTATTTTCTAATGTGTTGTATCCGTGATTAGGGAACTCGTCACCGCCGTCCCATAAGTTATTGACCAAATCGACATGATCGAAATTCACGCCAGTGTCGATGACAGCCACAATGACACCTTCGCCTGTGTAGCCCAAGTCCCAGACTTCATCAGCATTGACGTGTGTGATATTCTGTGTCAAACCTCTTGGAGACTCCACCTTGGTCATAGTTTCATCCCACAACATATAACTTCTCTCGTTATAAGCGATGACTGACACATCATTATGTTTTGCAATATTGTAAATAATTTCGCTGCTTGCATTACAGCTGATGGCATTTACCAACCAATGACATTTCACATCACTGACTTTACCGTTTCTTTCTTCGGCATCGAGAATTGACATAATGTCATTTTGTGTGTCTTTAGAAAAACGCTTTAACTCATCGACGACGATTTCTCTTTTTGATTTTCTATCGTCAGTCTTTGAAGCTAGATCTCTCAATCTCTGTTCTTCAATCTGCGATTTTAATATGATATTGACACTTATCATTTCATCGCTTTTCTGATTTAATACTTCTTGTAGTTTAGGCTCAATAGCATTGACATTTTGAGCATTGATAAAGTTAAATGAGAATAATGTTACCAGTAAAAATAAGATATTTTTTTTCATTTTGTAAATAGATTTAATTTCGACAAATTTACATCTTTTTTTAACATAATTAAGCTCACATAATTAAGAATTTATTTATATTTTTGTACTAAATCATTTTTTATAATGTTTACATATAAAATGAATATTTATGTTTGACAACAAAAGTGCAGATTTATACGCTAAGAAGAAAAGATGGAAGATTGCGTTGTCCATCGTTGCTGTGGTGATAGTTATTTTATCGATGTATTATACCAACAATCTCGTCAAGAAGTTTGCTCTTCAGGAGCAGAGGCAGATGGGTATGTGGGCAGAGGCTGTCCAGACACATGCTGAGCTGATGAATTATACTGAGGTGTTCTTCAACGAAGTCAGCAATCAGGAGAGCAAAAGAGTGGAGCTGCTTGCCATGGCGTACCGTCGTTTTCTTGCTGCCACCTCCGACGAAAACATAGGCGTATACCTCGACATCATACGAAGCAACATCAGCATTCCTGTTGTCATCACCGATTCCGACAACAACATAACACTTTCCATCAATCTTCATAAGAAACATCAGAACAAAACGATATTCGACGCCGAGATGGAGGAAGACTTCAGCATCTATCCACCTATAAAGATAGACATCTACGGCAAGGAGTCATCATTATATTACAATGAGTCGCTCATCTATACCGAGCTTCGCAACGTCCTCGATGATATGTTCACCTTTTTCATCAATGACGTCGCCGACAACGCCGCAGGTGTTCCAGTCATCATCTTAAACCAAAGCGGCAACGAGATACTCAGCTACGGCAACCTCGATGCCAGCCAGATGAACAACAGCGATTATGTACAGGAACAGATCGACATTATGAGAGACGAGAATATGCCTATCGAAGTCAATTATCTCAATGGAGAGAAGGCTTACATCTACTACCGCAGCTCCGACTTGTTACGTATCGTCAGCTACTTCCCTATCATACAGATTTTTGTCTTCACCTTCTTTATCATTGTGGCATATCTCTTATTCAGCTACGCCCGTCGTTCTGAGCAGAATCAGGTATGGGCTGGCATGGCGAAGGAGACCGCTCATCAGATTGGAACTCCTCTCACCTCGCTCATGGGATGGATTGAGCTGCTGAAGATGCAGGACACGCCATTCATAGGTACGACAGAGATGGAGAAAGACATCGAGAGGATGAAGACCATCACAGAACGTTTCTCCAAGATAGGTTCCATACCGACGCTGGAGCTTCACGACGTGACATCGTCCGTCAACGACACCATGAACTACCTGAAACGACGTTTCTCCAACAATAAGTTCGAGTTCGACCTCAAGATTCCTGACCGCGACATCATAGTACCTCTCGACGTCGCTCTCTTCAGCTGGGTGCTCGAGAACCTCACCAAGAACGCCCTCGACGCCATGGAAGACCACGGCAGACTGACGGTGGAGATGACAGAAGACGCAGAGTATGTTCACATCGACATCAGCGACACAGGCAAAGGATTGCAACGTTCCGCCTACAAACAGATTTTCCAACCTGGTTATACCAGCAAGAAAAGAGGATGGGGCCTCGGATTGTCTCTAGCAAGACGTATCATAGAAGACTATCATAAAGGAAAAATCTTCGTCAAGAACTCTGTAGTAGGACAAGGAACAACGTTTAGGGTCTCTTTGATAAAGACCACTAGTCAACCTAAGCACAAGGCTACAAGTCTTTTAAAAAATTAAGCTCAAAAACCATAGTTCAAGAACCTTAATTCAAAAACAAAAAAAATATGAAAACAGACGTGTTTAAAAATGAAAAGATTGAGATGTTGAATAGGTTTGTGCAAAACACCGATGTTCATATCTTCCTCACCGGCAAGGCTGGCACTGGCAAGACCACCTTCCTAAGAAACCTCGCTATAAAGACATACAAGCGCATGGTCATTGTAGCTCCCACAGGCGTAGCAGCCATCAACGCGGGCGGCGTGACCATACATTCTTTTTTTCAGTTACCATTCGGTCCTATAGTCCCTGAAGGACAGACTAGCGATGACGGACGACAGACGCCATCGCCTTTGGCAAACGTGAAGCTGAGCAAAACCAAACTGAAAATCATGCGCAGCATCGACCTCCTCGTCATCGACGAGATAAGCATGGTACGCGCCGACCTCCTCGACGCCATAGACTCAGTGCTGCGAAAGGTGCGGCGCAACGACAAAGCCTTCGGCGGAGTACAGCTGCTCATGATAGGCGACATACAACAGCTGGCACCTGTGGCACGACAAAACGAATGGGAGCTGCTACAAGATTACTACAAATCGGTGTATTTCTTCGACAGCCACGTGCTACAAAAGAATCCTTATATCTGCGTAGAACTCGACCACATATATCGACAAAACGACAACGACTTCATCGAGATTCTCAACCAGGTAAGAAATAACAGATTAGATAAAGATAAACTACAGGCTCTCAACACTCGATATATCCCTAACTTCAAACCCGACGACGATGAAGGTTATATCACGCTGACAACTCATAACTATCAGGCCGACGAAATCAACGACGAGAAACTCGATGCCATAGACTCCGAGATACTCACATTCACCGCCGACATCACAGGCATATTCCCAGAAAACGCCTACCCTACCAAAGAAGTACTTGAACTTAAAGTGGGTGCTCAGGTCATGTTCGTGAAAAACGACCCTTCACCAGAGAAACAGTATTATAACGGTAAGATAGGTAAGATTATAGACTACGACAAAAACGAAGGCATCAAGGTGAAATGCGAGGATGAAATCATCAACGTGACAGCTGTGAAATGGCAGAACTTCGAATATAGCATCAACGAGGAGACTAACGAGATAGAAGAAAAAGAGATAGGCAGCTTCACCCAGATTCCTCTTAAGACAGCATGGGCTATAACGATTCACAAAAGCCAAGGTCTCACCTTCGACAAGGTTGTGCTCAATGCCGAGATGGCCTTCGCACACGGACAAGTCTATGTGGCATTGAGCCGATGCACCTCGCTCAACGGGCTCGTCCTCAACGCCAAGATTTCCAACAACGTATTATATAACGATAACATCATCAACGCCTACGTCGATAAGATTCCTTCCCTCGAACCCGACGAGAACAGACTACACGACGAAGAGACAAAATATCATCAGCAGACAATAATAGACCTCTTCACCTTCGATGAGCTGGAGATGCATGTCAACAGACTCGCCAAGGTGATAAGAGAAAACGATAATATCTTCGGAAAAGAGACAGCCGACAAAATGGCCACGAAACGACAACAGTTCCGAGAAGAAATTGTCAACGTGGCAATGAGATTCGCAAGACAGATAGAGTCGATAATTAAGACTACAAGACTACAAGACCACAAGACTACAAGTGTTTTCTTGGATGAGAGGATAAGAAAAGCATCGGTGTATTTCTTCGACAAACTGAATGAACTCGAAGACATCGGCGACTTGATAACAGAGACCGACAACAAGAACGTCAACACCGCGGTGAAGTCGGTGTTGGATATGATAAGAGAGATACTGTATGTCAAGACGGCTTGCCTTCATATAGCAAAAGACGGCTTCATCTTAGACAAATATCTCGAGATGAAAAACAAGAAGATCGTAGAGTCGGAGAATCTGAAGTCGGTAAAACTGAAGAACAAAACGATAGACAACAAGGACAAGCCTCTTATGTCCGCATTGTTGAGATGGCGCAAGGAGAAAGCCGAAGAATTAGAAAAAGACGAATACCAAATCTTACCTACTACTGTCGTCAACAGAATCGCAGAAGAGAAGCCAATGAGCATCAAAGAGCTTAAGTCTATCTCCAAATTGGGAACGACACGTATCAAGAGTTTCGGCGCTGACATCATCAATATAGTATTAGAATCTCAGGGATTCAAACGAAGCGAATTCAAGGACGAAGAATCTAACAAAGAGATGAATCTCTCGAGCAGCGTTATGAAGACGCTGAACCTCCTCGACGAGGACTATTCCATCGACGACATCGTCGAGGAAAGAGGTCTGGCTAGAAGCACCATAGAAGGACATATCATTGAGATAGTCAAGAACGGATTCTACAGCGCAGAGGATTTCGTAAGTAAAGAACATTTCCAGATAATAAACGAATATTTCGAAGAGACTGGCGACAACTCGCTGACAGCAGCTAGAGACGTATTAGGCGATGACTTCACCTACTTCGAATTGAAGATGTGCTTACTGTCAAAAAAAACAGAGACGCCACTTTAACAGCGACGTCTCCAAACCTTTAGACTTTTATCTTTAGACTTTAGCCATCAAAACATTGGAAGCTGATAAATGAAACCTAAAGAAACGCGGTTAGTGTTATAATCAGCTTTGTCTGCTATTTCTTCATATTTATATGTACGTCCGACGTATGTCAAGAAGAAATGCAAGTTGCTTTCCATTGGGTAATATTCAATGCCGCCGAGATAACCTAATGATGTACGGTATTTGCCATTTTTAATAAATGGATATGCCAAAGGGTCAGTCTTGTCTGTTACTGATGCTGTCTCGTACATGCCTTTAACAAAGATATTCCATTTGTCGGCAAAACGATAGTTCAGCTTTGTAACCAATGACAAATAATTTGCTTCGAAGACATTGTGTCCACATGCGCCTCCGACAATTTCTGTTATGATGCCTGAGCGGTCGATAGCATCGCTTGAATACATTATGTCGAGGTACATGTTAAACTTACCTAATGTCAATTCATTACCGAAAGCAAAGTAGTATAAATTTTTTCTTGTACTAAATGTTTGATCAGCTTGGCTCATAAGAGATGCAGACCAGCGTGTCTTATAAACATCGCTGAAGTTACCGTTCCAGTTCAATGTATAAACCAATGGTAATTTTGAAGGAGTTGCAGCGATATATTCGCCGAAACAGCCCATTTCAGGAGAGAATACACCATACATGCTTTCAAATGAACCGTTCAAGCTGTTCAAGACTTGGAAGTTAAGCTGATGACCTTTAGCGAAGTCGTAGCCGATGTTAACACCTGTCATGAAGTTGCTCATGTATTCAATCATGTCGCTGTATTCATAGATTTCGATTGGGTTAGCATCGAATTCAAAGCCGCCGTAAGCAGCACATTGCTTACCTAAGAAGAGTGAGAACTTGTCGCTCAACTTAACGCCGATGCCAGCGATGTCGATAGAAGTTGGAAGATTGTCGATCATGTCGCTACCGTTATTAGGACGGTTGAGACGTTGACGCCAGCGATATGAGAGCCATTCGTTGACATTGCCTTTAGACTCGATACGAAGCTGACGCATATTGAATTTGCCATATTCGAAGCCATCGTCAAACATAGCGTCGAAACTTCCGTTCATATTCATATAAAGATTGAACTTATCTGTCTTTTTCTTAACATCTGTTAACTCTTCATAAAGAGAAGTGTTTTTTGCCGAGCTGACTTTAAGTTCCTGAGCTTTAGCTCCAATCACGCAAAAAGCGATGATTAATAATGTGAGAAGTCTTTTCATAATGATTTTGTTTAATGCATAATTCACAATGCACAATGCATAATTACTGTCCTAATAATTATGAATTATGAATTGATTTTAATATTGATTAAAATATTCTTGAATTTGTTGCCAATCGTTAGTCTTTGTCAAAGCGAGCATCAATAAGATACGAGCTTTTTGTGGGTTAAGTTGTTGTGAAGCTACAAATTGATATTTAGCGTCGTCAACTTCATTATCGAGTGTGCTTGGTCCTGTTGGGACGCGTGATGAGCGAACTACTTGGATACCTTTTTTACGAGCTTTTTCCAATACTGGGAAAACGTCTTTGTGGATGTTGCCATTGCCTACGCCGGCGTGGATGATACCTTGGTAGTCGTTTTTCAACATTGGTTCAACCAT
>JAZLEF010000144.1:0-4564 GCA_045615125.1 Bacteroidales bacterium | reverse complement strand
TGTTATGTTCGTTTACATCGCTATCCGATTCAGAAGATGGCAATATGGTTTGTCAAGCATCGTTTGTTTGGCTCACGACACATTGATCGTTATCGGTATGTACTCATTGCTCAACAATGTATTACCATTCACAATGGAAGTCAACCAATCATTCATCGCTGCTGTTTTGACAATCATCGGTTACTCAATCAACAACACTGTGGTTATCTTCGACCGTGTACGTGAAAACGTTACATTATTCCCTAAGAAAGGCTGGAGAGAACTCTTCAACAGCGCAAACAACAGCACATTGTTACGTTCTATCAACACATCAGGTACAACAATCGTCGTATTGTTAGCAATCTTCATCTTCGGTGGTGAAACAATCCGCGGTTTCGTATTCGCATTGTTAGTTGGTATGATCGCTGGTACATTCTCTTCAATGTTCATCGCTACACCTTTGGCATACAGACTCTTCAAAGGTAAAGAATACGATGCACAATTAGAAGCAGCAACAGCTAATACAAAGAAAAAATAATAGACTAAAGACGAAAGTCTAAAGGCTAAAGTTTAAAAGAGCTCCTGATTTTCAGGGGCTCTTTTTTTTGAATTCTAAAATATCATATCAGGGATTAGAGGGTCTAACCTAAATTCCCTTTAATCACTCTAATTACTCAAAACCTTTAATTCCTCTACTCACTCTAAAAAAATCTTTAATCTTTTATCTTTTGTCTTTCGACAATAGTGTTTTGTTTTATACTTTTGTAGAAATAATTACGTTACCCTTACAAAAGGTTTTTATATGTTAAAGAAATTATTTCTCATACTCATACTCATTGTTTTAGGAAGTTCAGAACAGGTTTCTGCACAAGGTCGTAACCCGAGCAAATCTGCCGACATAGCCTTCGAACGCAAACAATATAATGTCGCAATAGAAAGATATAAGAAAGCATACAAGAAAACTGGTAAGAAAAAGTACGAAGAAGATCGTATCCATATCACATTCCGTCTCGCAGAATGTTACAGACTTACAGAAGCTCCTAAGCTCGCAGAAGCACAATACAAAAGACTACTTCGCACAGAATTTCCTAAAGAGAACCCTATAGTATATCTTCACTACGCCAACGTATTGAAAAGAAACCAAAAGTATGAATTGGCAGCAGAATACTATGCCATATACAATGAGATAGTCCCTGACGACATAAGAGCTCAAAACGCCATGGATGACATGCAGCATATTCAGGAATGGATAGAATTTCCATCAAAATATGAAGTGACACGTCTGAAAAAATTAAACTCCAAAGCGTCAGATTTCGGCATCTCATGGATTTCAAACAACTACAATGAAGTAGTCTTCTCTTCAACAAGAGAAGACGGTGTGACTAAAGAAAAAGACGCCACCACTGGACAAGGCTTCGCCGACTTCTACGTTGCACGACAAAACAAACAAGGAGAATGGGAAGAACCAACATTAGTAGATGAAGACATTCTCAATTCAGCAGGAAGCGAAGGCACTCCTTTCATGAACAACAACTTCTCTACAATGTATTTCACACGTTGCCCTAACCACAAGAAAAGAGAATCAGGATGCCAGATAATGAAATCATCACGCACAGGTGGCACATGGAGCGACCCTATCACCGTTGAGATAACAACAATAGACAGCCTCGACGTAGTAGGTCATCCTACATTATCGAGCGATGAGCTGAAACTATTTTTTGCTTCAGAACGCAGAGGCGGGATAGGCGGCAAAGACATCTGGATTTCAGAGAGAGAAAGCACCGCAGATAAATTCGGCAGACCAAGAAACTTAGGAGAAATCATCAACACACAAGGAGATGAGCTATACCCTTACATGAGAAACGACAGCACATTGTATTTTGCATCAGACGGCCATGGCGGCTTGGGAGGCCTCGATATTTTCGTCACAACATTAGATTCATTAGGACAATGGACAAAACCTGTCAACCTCAAATCGCCTATCAACTCTATTGGCAACGATTACGGTATCACCTTCCATAAATCAGAAGAGAAAGGATTCTTCATCAGTAACAGAGACGTAAGAAACGGTCTCGATGACGACATCTACTATTTCATAGAACCTCCAGTACTATTCACAATTAGCGGTACAATAAAAAACCAAAACAGCTTGCAATTCGTTGAAGGAGCTACCGTGAAGCTAAACGGTTCTGACGGTTCCAGCTACACCACGAACAGCAGTGAAAAAGGAGCTTTCCTATTCACCAACACACAGGTGAAACCTAACACCACTTATATCTTAAGCATAGACAAGAAAAACTTCTTCAGCTATACAGATACCATCAGCACTGTAGGTCTTGAATTCAGCAGAGACTTCGCTGAAGATTACGAAATAGGCGTGATTCCAGATATGCCTATCGTATTACCTGACATTTTATATGAATTATCAAAATGGGAGTTAAGACCACAATTTGAAGACTCACTCAGAGGTCTCATCGAATTGTTGCAAGTCAACCCTAACATCGCAATAGAATTAGGCTCACATACCGACAGCCGCGACACTCATGAGAAAAACGACATACTCTCACAAAGACGTGCCCAATCTGTTTGTGACTACCTCGTCATCAGAGGTATCGACCCATTCAGACTCACTGCTAAAGGATATGGAGAACGCGTACCTAGAACATTACAAAAAGACTACAACTTCAAAGACTTCACCTTCAAAGCAGGAACAACACTCACTGAAGAATATATCAAGAATCTATCTAGTGAAGAACTGAAAGAATATGCTCATCAGCTTAACCGTAGATCTGAATTCAGAGTGATAAGCAAAGACTACGTACCACGTGAAAACATCAGCGACGAACAAATGGCCAACGTCAATATGAGACCTCACGACAATATGGTTTCTTTCGCTGTCAACAAACAAGGATATATTTCCTTCCCTGCAACAATCAATGCATATACAGAAAACATCACATTCGACAAAAACTTTGAGTTCGGCGTCTCACAGAAGAAAGTCATGAAACTGCTCAATGACGGTGTCATCACAAAAGACGACTTCATCGGAGATAACATCGATAGAATTATCACTATTGGAGCTGTTGCAGACCGTGCCGAGTTCATCATCAAAGAAATGTGGATTGCAGGCTATTCAGTACAGAACATTAAAGTAAGAGTATATAACAATTTGAGTACAGACTGGCTTATCGGTGAAAAGACTCTCAAACAATTCGGAGAGTTTAACTTTGACACCGAGACCATGAAACTCATCTTTAACAAATAAAAGATATGTCAGTAGAAAAGCGTTATCAACTTCGTGGTGTCTCTGCCGAGAAAGAAGACATTCACAATGCAATAAAGAATTTAGACAAAGGATTATTTCCTAATGCATTCTGTAAAATCATACCTGATGTCTTAGGTAGTGATGATGAATTTTGCAACATCATGCACGCTGACGGAGCAGGTACCAAGTCATCATTAGCATATCTTTATTGGAAAGAGACAGGTGACCTCTCTGTATGGTCAGGTATAGCTCAAGATGCTATTGTCATGAATACCGACGACCTCTTATGTGTTGGTGCTACAGACAAAATGCTTCTTTCCTCAACAATAGGACGTAACAAGAACCTTATCCCAGGCGAAGTCATTTCAGCTATCATCAATGGAACAGAAGAATTCCTCGCTAAATTACGTTCACTCGGTTGCGGCATATACCTCACAGGAGGCGAGACTGCTGACGTTGGCGACTTAGTACGCACAGTGATAGTAGATAGCACAGTGACAGCTCGCATGAGAAGAGACGAAGTCATTGAAAACAACATACAAGCAGGCGATGTTATCGTAGGTTTCGCTTCATCAGGACAAGCCACATACGAAACAAGCTACAATGGCGGCATGGGCAGCAACGGCCTCACCTCGGCACGCCACGATGTGTTAGGTCACTACTTAGCAGAGAAATACGAAGAAAGTTTCGACCATTCAATTCCAGAAGACTTAATATATTCTGGTCCTCATACATTGACAGAGCCAACAGAGATAGAAGGCGTTGACGTAGGTAAACTCATCCTCTCTCCTACCCGTACTTATCTCCCAATGATGGTTCCAATCTTGAACAACTTCAGAAAACAAATCAACGGTATCATACATTGTAGCGGCGGTGCACAGACTAAAGTGCTCCACTTCACAAACAGTCTCCATATCGTAAAAGATAATATGTTCAAACTTCCTCCACTCTTCAGAATGATTCAAGAGTCATCAGGAACAGACTGGAAAGAAATGTATAAGGTATTCAACATGGGACACCGTCTCGAGATTTACACCAACGAAAAAGCCGCAGAAGAGATGATTCAGATAGCTAAGGAATTCAATATCGAAGCTCAAATCGTCGGCCATGTTGAAGCATCAGAAAAGAAACAACTTACAATAAAGAGTGAGTTCGGCACTTTCGAATATTAATAAAAAATAACCTACCAAAGATGGAAATCATTGATAAGTTAGAAGATATTAAAACCAAATGGGAAACTTTGGGAGAACAACTCAACGACCCTGAGATTATTGGCGACATGAAACGTTTCGTCAAAATCAACAAGGATTACAAAGAGTT
>JAZLEF010000143.1:0-13569 GCA_045615125.1 Bacteroidales bacterium | reverse complement strand
CGATGCCTGTGAGACGGTCAACCAATGTGACGTTTCCGAACTTGCCATTTATGTCTAAGCTGATGCTGTAGTTGCCCATTTGTTTAGCGTCGAAGAAGATTTCTATTTCTTGGACCTTTCTGTCGTAGCTCAAGATGCTGTATTGTCTGCCGTTGTTCTTGACATAAATATCAGCGATGTTAGTGTTGATGTTTTCGAGTTTTGAGAAACCTTTTTCTTCTGCGCCTGAGAATTTCACGATGAGGTTGTTGCTACCTTCTGCGCCTGTTGCGATGATGTTGATATAATCAGCTTTTTCTTCGCCTCTTGACTTGCTGCCGGCGTTGTAAGAGATAGAAGGTTCTTCGCCTATAGCTTCAACGAAGAAACCGTCACCAACAGGTATTGAGCCTTTACCCTGAGAGATGACGTAGCCACCTGTTGAAGGATTTACAGTAGCGAAGCCGTCATAGACATTATCCAAATCAACATTATCCCAGTCCATATTGAATGAGAATGGGTTACCGAGGAGGTGGAAGTTAGCCCAAGAGCCTTCGTTGTCGAAGGATATATTCTCAAAGGTGTATGAAGAAGCATTGTTAAGGATGCCGACAAAGTCTGCTGTTGTCTCTGCTTCGTATGAAACGATGTAACCGCGACCTTCTTGGAAAGTCTTTTCAAATTCATCGTGACTTTTGTAGTTGACCCATTGAGATTCCTGTGTGCCGTCATATTTGAACAAGTCGTAGTCTGTTTCAGACTGAGGCTTGAAGTCTGAGATGTTGGCATTTGTGATTGGTGATGAGATAAATTGCCATCCTTCGGTTTTATTTACACTCCATGATTTAGGAGTATGAATGTTCATGACGAAAGTAGCAGCAACATTATCGTTGTTTTGGAACACTTGTGCGCCATCGTTGATGATGAATGCATCGGCATTGGTGTTGAGTAACAAACCAGCCACTGTCAAGGTGCCGCCATCCATTGTCAATGTTCCTTCTTCTATAGATACTGTGTTGACATTGATGTTGCCTTCTTCTATTATAGCATCACCATTGATGATGACATCGTCAGTTGAAGTTGGGACGAGGCCTTTGCTCCATAATGAAGCTTTGCTCCACAAACCTGTACCTGCAAATATATTCAATGATTGATTTGCTGTTACTGAGAATGTTGAGGTTTTGGAGATAAGAGTTGAACCAGAGATTATAGCTTTGTCAATTATAATATTATCCAATGTTAAAGCATCTTGACCAGTACAACCATGATGTCTTATTACAATATAGATAGTTTTACCTGCACATATTGTATAATTATTAAGATTTAATGTTACAGTTTTTTTGTTACTATCTTCAAATGTTTCCGCATAGATTTCTTTAAATTGACCATTTGTATATCCAGAGGATTCTGGAGCTATTTCTGAAACATTTACACTATAATGTTCTCTGAAATAGCTATTGCCTGTAGGATCTACATCGAATTGTAATGTGGTTTCACTGCCGACGGTTATGGCAATTGGAGAAACTAAGTATGCGTCTGGTGTTATATTACCTCCTTTATAATAAGAATAGCTTTTTACATACTTATTTGAAGAATTGTATTCCCATTTATATCCTTTAGAATGCCAAGAGTAATTGCCCCATCCATCAAATCCGTCACTAAATTTATATTCATGTTTTTGATAAGCTATGCCATCGTTTATATACTCAGCTGTAACATCAAAATCAATATTGTAGTTTGATGGAATGTTAGCATCTAACTTAATGATGAATGTTGCTGTTGCTGTTGCGCCTGCTGCCATAGAGCCTAAGTCGGCTGTTGCATCTACAATAGTTACGTATGGGTCGTCGCATGTCAATGTTGCTGTTGTTGCTTCCGGTGTTGCTTCGTTACCTTTGTTAATCATTGTAGCTGTCAGCTCGACATTTTGTCCAATTGCTGCTCCCATCGTGAATGACTGAATTACAATGCCGTTACTTGCTGCAAGTGTTGTTGCTGTTGTTTCCTTGCATAATTCAGATTCGCCTGATGCAGTGATGCTGGAGACTTGATATTTGTATTCTGTGTCAGATTCAAGACCTCCGTCATAGTATGTAGTAACTGAAGTTGTTTCTACATATTCACCGTCTCTATATACATTATAACGTATAGCGTCAGCTACCGGACTCCAGTTTAAGGTTACTGAATTTTCTGAAGCATTAGCAGTTAAGCCCTTAGGAGTGTTAGGGTCGTTCTTTACAAATACCGTAAATGGAATAACCCATGACTGCTGTGGACCATCATAACCTCCTTGTTGTGGAGTAAACATATAGTCGACTTTAGCATTGAAGGCAATTTCATAATCATTAGGAATTTCTTCATCTAAACTGATAGCGAAGTTTTTAGTAGCTATATCTCCTGGTTTTAATGAGGCA
The DNA here is from genome assembly GCA_045615125.1 of Bacteroidales bacterium. Lineage (GTDB taxonomy): Bacteria > Bacteroidota > Bacteroidia > Bacteroidales > F082 > Limimorpha. The sequence goes on along the minus strand of JAZLEF010000143.1, from coordinate 11,176 downwards.
TTATTTTGTTTGTCGTCAATAACAGTTACATACTTGTCGCTGCTTTCAATATCGAAATAACATCTGGATTGATGTGAATTTTTACCGTCATTAACAAAAGTAATACTCAAATTAATGTTGTTGCCATCATAAATCACATTCGTTGGAGTTACGCTTTGGATTGCCACGCTATAATCTTTCTGTAAAGTTGCTGCGCATACTTCGTCAGAACGTTCAAAAATGAATCCGCCGCCAACAGCTGCAACTTCATAACAATATTCTGTATTATGTTGTAAGTTGCTGTCGGTATATGATGTTGTTGTAGTATTAGCAACCAATACATTGTCACGATAGATATTGTAACTCTTTGCTCTTTCTACTTCGTTCCATTTCAAATTTATTTTATCAGTACCATCGATAGTATCGGCTGTTGCTACCAATCCTGTCACAGCATCCAAAGGATTTGAAATGTTAACATTGAAATATGTCTTGTCGTCATTGCTGTAAGTAGGAGTGAAGTTGAAATCGATAGAGACATCAGAGATGACGATGTCGTCGATATTCAAGGCGTCAACGTAATAACCGTTGTATAAATCGTTCCATTGTTCTTGTGAGAAGAAGTGGCGAATGGCGATATATATTTCCTTGCCAGCATATTCACTTAAATCGGCGGTATATTTATACCATTCAGAACCTTGTGATTGTGTAATTTCCCATTCTTCAATTGTCTCGAAATCGTTGTCGTCATTATTGCTGTTTTCAGAAACTGCCACTCCGAAATGTTCTGCATAATATATGTCATAATGAGCTCTTGCCCAGAATGAGATTTTACTGTTAGAAGATACTTTTGTTTTAGGTGATACAAAATAATTATTTATAGGTGTCGCTGATTCTTTCTCAGAGTAAGCCATAGTCTCACTCATAATATGACCTGTTCCTGAATGAGAATGTTTAGGAGTCTTTTTATGTAGGAAGGCATCATTAGAATGGAAATAAGGATTGTTGACAGTATCTCCATAATTAGCATCGAAAGTTGTCCATCCTTCCATATCATTTTCAAATTCATAAACAATATCAAAAGTTGATGATTGAGTGCTTGAATTAATTTGTAAGAAGAAGTCGATAGGGTAGTTGTGTGATACTGCGTCGTTATGAGCTTTGATGGTGAATGTTCCTACTGCTGTCTCGCCGGCTCCAATAGGTCCGAGTGTAGCTTCATCATCTATAAGCGTTACATTTTTTAAGTCGTATGATGTTGTCAACAGTTTAAGTGAGGTGTTACCGTTCATAGGACCATTGCCTATATTTTTCATGCTGACATTGATGTCTACTTCTTCGCCTATTTCTATGACAGAAGGGTCTACTGAGGAGTAAATAATATCAGATATTGATGACACTTTGATGGCAAAATTATCAGTCCATTTGAATGACTCGTCAGTTGTTGTTAATGTGAAATATGCACTATGGTTGTTAGGTGTTTCTTCACTGATATTGATAGTGAAAGCAACTTCTTTTGTACTTCCCGGATTTACTGCAGCCAATGTTGCTGTTGGTGTATTTATAGTGATGTAAGGAGAGCTTGTCTCTAAAAGAACAGATGTCGATTGTGAGTTAGTGCCTTTACCGATATTTCTCATTTTGATGACAACTTCTTGGGTGGTGCCTTGTGATGTTGATTTCGGTGTGAAGGATTCAAGTTTTATGAAGGCTTTCTGATTTTGTGCGTTGACAGCGTTGACAGCGTTTAAGGCTTCAACATGACCTGAACCTATTACATTGTTTTTCTTTGCTGGTTTGCTAACAGCTGTCGTCTCTAATATTTCGCAAATCTCTTCTGGAGTAAGGTTAGGATTCTTTTCTAACATAAGAGCTATCACACCTGCTACCATTGGTGTTGCTTGTGATGTGCCGCTCATGAGTTTATATTTGTTAATCTGATTGTGATTTAATGAATAAATTAGGTTGCCCGGTGCAGAGATGTCAGGACGGATGAGACCTATCTTTCTTGCATCTTCTTCAGAATATGGATAGTCGTTATATTCTGTGTCTTGCCATGTTGAAGGTCCTTGTGATGATGCTGCTAAGTCGTGTGCGCCAACACAGACAACACTTGAAAGTCCGCCTTCGAGAGTTTGGTCAGGGTTTCTCCATGGAGAAGGACAAGCTGCTGGATAGTCGATGTTTTTAGGAGCGCCGTATGATGTGCCGTCGTTACCTGCTGCTGCACATACTATGACATTAGATAATAACACATTGTCGAATGCAGCACGAATCGATTCTTTCTGTACTTTGGTAATCTGATGTGATTTAAAACCTAATGACATGCTTAAGATGTTGGCACCATTATCAATGGCCCACTGAACACCGTTGAGCATTTGTGCCACTGAACCAGTACCTGCTCTTCCAACGATTTTAACTGTCATAAGTCTTGCATCTGGAGCTACGCCAACGTCGTTGCTACCGCATACAATACCGCCGCAGTGTGTGCCGTGACCATATTCATCGATGATGTCGGAGTTGTTGTTGATGGCGTTCCATCCGTGAATTATCTCTCCATTATATTCACCTTCCCATAAGTTGTTACGGATAGCATGGTGGTAATAGTTGGTACCTGAGTCGAGGACTGCAACGACAACGTTCTTTCCAGTGTAACCTTGTCCCCACCAAACACTATTGGCATTGACGAGATATGGTGCTGTTCCGCCTGTACCTCTTGTTACTTCTTCCTCATATTCCATCTCTTCTTTGTCTATCAGCTGTATCTCCTTGTTGTAGCTAAGAGCTGCAATATCAGGATGTGAAGCTAAGTTATATATGACATCGCGTGTTGCCTTGCAGCTGATGGCATTGACAATCCATAAGGCGTTGATGTCGCTTACATTACCGCTGGCTTCTTCTGCCTTAAGAACAGCCATGATGTCGTTTTGTGTGTTCTTTGCAAAGTCTTTGAGCTCGCCAACAACAATCTCTTTCTGGAGTGATTTGTCGTCTGTTCTTACTGCCTTGGCTTTAAGTGTGGCAGCTTCAATCTGCGACTTCATCATGATAGTGACTTCCACCATCTCGTCGCTTCTCTTGTTTAAAACATCTTGTAACTCAGCTTCGATAACTCTATGATTTTGTGTATATGCATGGCTGCACATAAAACATAAAGCCATCAATGTTAATAAAAATTTTCTCATCTTAAATAAAATATTAGAATGTTGTTAAAATAATGTAGAGACGCATAATCATGCGTCTCTACAATTTTCAATTTTAAAATTTCAGTTTCAATTCGATTTTTTACGTTTTGCGTAACAAATTGCCATGCCTCCGAGGAGCAATAATCCTGAACCGAGTGGTGCTGCCTCCTGATTTTCTTTATAACCGTGGCCTATCAATGTTGGCATAATGTCCCATGTACCATTGCCAGAATTTGTGCGGTTGCCGTTACCTTCTGTTGTGAAGAAACCGTCGCTGCCGGTATCCATTCTATAATTTTGAGCTAAACTGATGTTGCTTGCTATTGCTATTATTGTTATTGCTAATGTTAATTTCTTTCTCATAATATGACGATTTTTTGTGTTCTTACTGTGTTTTCATTTATGTTGCGTACAATGTAAGCTGATTTGTTGAGGCCGCTTACGTCTATTCTGTTGTTGTCGGCATTGCTGCTATAGACAACTCTACCCATCATGTCGATGATTTGGATTGTTCCTTCAGCGTTGACGATGAGTTCTTCGCCTGACTGATATACGAACATGCTGTTAGTTGTTGGCTCTTGGCTGTTGTCTTCTAATCTGATGAAGAAACGTTTTGCGTTATCTTTGCTTGTTGCCACGAACTCATATTCATCTTCGATGAGCATGTTAGTCTCGATGCCTGTGAGGCGGTCAACTAAGACAACATTTTCGAAATCGCCATTGATGTCGAGGCTGATGCTGTAAGTGCCCATTTGAGAAGCCACGAATGAAAGCTCTACTTCTGTTGTGTTTTCGTCGCAGTTGTAGATACAATAATCCTCATCATTATCTTTTACATAAATATTAGCAACATTTTTGTTTATGTTTTGCATTTTTGGAAAACCTTCTTTTTTACCCATTAAATTGATTATAACATTGTCTTCTCCTTCGTTATTTGATGCTATAATATTTATTGAACGGGTATTAAGTCGATTTTTAGATTGGCTGCTGACAGGCTCTGTACGTGTATTGAATATTGCACGACCATCACCTTCACCTGTTGTTTTTACAAAAAAGCCATCGCCTGCTTTTATTACACCAGAAATACGAGAGGCGTATGTGCCATTTTCACCAATAACAACATATCCATCTACAATATCTTTCGCGCTGAAATCATTCCACTCAATATCGTAAGGGAAAGGATTACCTAATAAGTTGAAACATCCATATATATATTCAGCATTATAATTTAAGTTTCCTACAAGTACAGGATCGGTTGTGAGTTCGCCTGTTAAAACAGCTTGGTCTTTGTCTTTGTAAGAAGCTAGATAAGCACGACCTTGTTTGAAGTTTTGTTCAAATGTATTTGCGATTCCTTCATTGCCTTTGCGATTGACCCATTCAGCACCTGTTTCCCCTCCATCATATTTGTATAGGTCATAATCATCGTCATTATTATCTAAATAAGTAAAGTTTGAGATAGGAGCATCTGTGAATGGAGATGAAATGAACTGCCAGCCTGTTGTGTTTGAGTTAGACCACTCTGTTGGGTTTTTGATATTCATAATGAATTCAGCTTGAACATCTTCATTGTTTTGGAATATCTGACCTCCGTCTTCTATGATGAGACGACCATTGTTATTGATTTTGCCATTTACAATTAAAATACCACCATTGCTGATTGTAACAGATTTTCCTTCTTCAATTGTTAGCACTCCTACTGTAGATGTACTATTTAAGATGGCGTCTGCTTTTACAATAAGTTCATTGCTTCCGTTAGATATACCACCAGATATAGTCCACGAATTATCTATAGAAATTATAGATGGCATATAAATGGTAATGTTATTGTCTCCTTCCGCAACATTTACATTTGTAATATATGTTTCAAAGCCGTCTTTTACAATATTCAATTGGTATTCTCCTATGGCAATATTGTTGAATCCAAAGTTACCATTGCCGTCTGTAGTACTTTCAATTGTTTGATTACCTTCTTTTATGCTGATTGTTGCACTGCTTATAAAGTATTCATCACCGTTTTTAAGTACGCCATTTATATTGCCAACAGATTGTGTAGTGAAGCTCCATACTTCTGGATCTTGAGTATTGTAAAAAGCATTGTTTACGTCAACGCGCCAGTAATATGTCTCTCCGCCTATTAATGTTGTTGGGTCGAATTCAACATATTCGGTGGAACTTTCGTCTCGTACATGAATAAGAGTATCCATAGAGTTTTCAGATGTTCCTAAGAATATTGTATAGTGTGTATGATTAGTATTACCGTTACTCCATCTAAAAACTACCTCATTGGTTTTGATAGTAGCTCCATCATCTGGAAATGTTTTTTCAACTGGAGCTGTTTCATCTGCAGATACTGTTGTAAAAGATGCTATTCCACTTGGAGTTTCATTGATGTCATTATTGATGTCATTTTTGCTGATTACCTGCCAATAATATGTTGTTTTAGGTGATAAACCGCTAACAGTATATTCTGCGTTGTCACCGACTTCAATAAAATCTTCATGACCTAATAATGTGTTGTTTACAACTTCTCCTTCTGATACCTCAGTTCCTACTAAGACCTTATATTTAGTTGTATTACTACCAAATGTCCATGATAGAGTTTGAGGATTGTTTCCGTAAATAAAATCATTAGGAGAGAGATTTGTTGCTGGATCTGGAGCGGTGGAAACGTCTTCGTCTTCTCCGTCATCTGTTGAGAAGGTGAAAATTATTTCATTTGTATATGTTTTTCTACTAGCACCTGTAGTTGAATTAGTTGGATCAAATCCAGTATCAGTTTTACTGAATTTATGAACAGACATATAACTATCATTCTGCTTAAATGTATAATGACGTAATTTATCGGTATTAGACACAACTGTACCAGTCTTGTCATAAATAGTAAGTAATATGTTATCTTCTCCATTGTATTCAAAATCAGAAATATCAATTGTAACCCAACCTTGATTATCTCCATTAAATGCAACTTCTCCACTGAAGCAATAATTAGAATTTACTGCCAGAATTGTTGTACTATTGTATGACGATACGCTAGTGTGTTCAATATATACATCAATATTACGAGTTACATCTATACCATTACTATGGAATTTAATTTTGGAAATAGTTCCACCTTCAGGTATATTGATAGTAGATGCTAAATAAATTTGTTGTGTTAAAGAATACGTGTTTAGCTGAGTAGCTCGTGCATTAATGACATATACAGGGTATTCATAATTTAGAAGTGCACTACCATCATTACCAAGATGTGCATCTTGTGCGTTTAGGGTATTAAATTTACCCCCCCCCATCAGGGTTAGAAGCATTGCTGCTAAAAGTAAAAATCTTTTTTTCATGATTTATTTTTTTTAAAGTTAATAATTCTTGGTTGAGAGTTTAGAGTTTTATGTTTAATGTTTATTTGTTTCTTCAATTCTTCAATTTCTCAAATCTCCAATTCTTTATAGTGTTTCCGGAGATTATGTTAAATATAGTGATGTTCAAAAAATTACGGGCGCAAAAGTAAAATTTTTTGTTCAGAATGTCAAGAGTTTTGTTAAAAAAAATTAAGATTTTTTTTGAGCTACTGAGATATCTAAAACTCCTTAGTTCCTTAGTTCCTCAACTCCCTCGAGTCCCTCCAAAAGGTTAATAATTTTTAAGAATTTTTTTCTTGACAGGAGGGTGGTAAAATTGTAGTTTTGCCGATGCCAAAATTTAAGTTTATGAAACAAATATTACCGTTAATCATTAAACCAATAGTCAATATTAGTTACAACAAAATATATGATGGATTGCTTGATGCTATGGCATTGATAAATCAAATAAATGAAGTGAAAGATAATGTTATTATTCTTGATTTTTCTGAAGTTAGATTAGTTACTCCAATATATGTACTGCCATTGATGGTTTTTCTAAATAGTTGTGATAGAGTTATAGACATTGTAAATACAAATGAGTATTTGCAATCTATAAAATTTGCTACAGGTATGCTTCCTGATAGAATGAGAAAAAGTGAATTTGTTGCAATAATGGAGAAATATTCTATAGAGACATTTATTCCAATAATTAGTTTCCCTGCAAGTAAGGATAGAGAAGACGAGAAAGATACAATTTTATCTACAGTTGAATCTATTATTGTAAAACAACTGAATTTATCATTAAATGTAACAATGGGTTTGAAATATATGATAGGAGAATATATTGATAATATCATACAACATGCAGGGGCAGAACGTGGTTTTATATTTGCACAATCGTATCCTGATAAAGGATATGTAGATGTCTGTATAGCAGACAATGGTGTAACATTATTAGGTAGTTATAAAACTATTTTTGGTATTATTGTCAATAATGACATTGAAGCAATACAAGCTGCAAACAGAGGAATATCTACAAAAAATCTTCCTAATGCAGAAAATAGGGGCTATGGTATAATTACGTCTAAAAAGATGCTAATTGATGGATTGGGTGGAACATTTGTAATGATGTCAGGTAATGCCTTGCATATATATAACACAAATGATAAACGATTTATAGAAACTCCTAGAAATATAAGGTGGGATGGAACAATAATTGCACTGAGAATACATTATACAAATGAAAAATTTCAGTATATTAACTATATTGAATAAATAATATTATATTTGCAAATATGAGAATAAATATAAACATAACTAAAATTTTAGGAACTGACATAAGATCAAGATATGCAGTTCACGATTTGTTGCTATACATAAAAAATACCGGAGCTAAGGATGTAAATGTTGATTTTACTGGTGTAGAGTTTGCTACAAGAAGTTTTGTGGATGAATATTACAATGAGATTATTAATAGTGAATCAATGGCTGTCAATATAGAAACAATAAATATTTCTCAAGATATTCAAGCCGTCTTTAATGCTGTTTGCAATACGCAGCATAAAGAAAAAAACATCGAACTAGATGCTGATGTTGTGAAATGTGAAACTTTTGCCGATGTTCAGAGAGTTTTTAATTCTTTATAAATGTAACAAAGTTCGTGATCGCTACTAAAGCTACTAAGATATCTAAAACTCCTTAGCTCCTTAGTTCCTTAGTTCCTCAACTCCCTCGAGTCCCTCCAAAAGGTTAATAATTTTTAAGAATTTTTTTCTTGACATGAGGGTTTATCGTATGTATATTTGCATTGTAACTTTAAATCGAAAATTATGAAAACTTTTAATATCGGCATAGTGCCTCATAGTGGCGTATGCAAAAATGAATTACTAAACCATATTATGAAAAAAGAAAAGGCATACATTGAGAAACAGGAAATCTTAGATGCAATTCGAGAGGGTCTTTTAGAGATAAAAGAAGCACGACTTTATGGTCGAGATCTAATGAATGCGGAGGATTTGCTTAATGAATTGTAGGATAAAAGTCACTTCGCATTTTGCAAAAGACTTAAAACAATTAAGCAGGAAATATCCTTCTATCAAACAAGATTATGCCTGTTTGCTTAACGAGCTTGAAATCAATCCCTATTCTGGTATTGATTTAGGGAATGGTTTGCGTAAAATCAGGATGGCGATAAAATCCAAGGGGAGAGGCAAAAGCCATGGAGCACGAGTGATAACGTATATCATATCAATATCTGATGATGAAAGCGAAATTTACCTCCTTGTCATTTACGACAAATCAGAACGCGAAAATATTAGCCATAACGAAATAGAAGATATTTTAAGAGACACTTTTTTTTAAGTCACCGAAAAACCCTTAGCCTTTAGCCTTTAGTCATTACTTTCTCAATTCCTAAAATCACTATCTTTGCAATTTCAAACGTTATTTAGTATGGATATTGTAGAAAAGATGAATGCTCTTAATAAGGGCACAATGATGGAAACTCTCGGTATAGAATATCTCGAAGTAAGAGAGGGTTACGTCTATGCTCGTATGTTCGTAAAACAAGAATTGTCGCAGCCATACGGTATGCTGCACGGCGGAGCAAGTATGGCTCTCGCGGAAAGCATGGGCGGCGTAGGATCGGCGTGCTACGTGAGCATGAAAGATTATGCGATAAGAGGTATGCAGATGAGCGCCAACCATATCAAAGCCGCTAAAGTTGGAACTTATGTCTATGCAACAGCCACAATAATTCATAAAGGACGACAGACGCACGTCTGGAATATCGACATCAAAAACGAAGATAACGAAATAGTGTCTTCATGCCGATTGACAAACTTCGTTTTTAAGAAGGGGTAATAAGGGGCTTGAGGGACTTAAGGGGCTTGAGGGACTTAAGTTTTTCAAGTTGCTTCAGAACCTCTGGTCTTTTAGGTTCTTCCTAAAACTCCGCTACCAATTTCAGGTTTATTTGTCGTGGAGTGAGATAGTTCGGAACAGCATATTGTATGTTGTAGATGTCGGTAATCCACATGTATGAGCTGACATTACTTATTCCCAATAGGTTGAAAACCTCTAATGTAATCCAGCAGTTTCTGACATGACTTAAAGGATTCTTTTTCTTGAAACTCGATGCCTCGCTGATAAGTTGCTTGCTGAATCCAATGTCAACTCTTCTGTACTGCGACATTCTGAATCTATGCAGATAACGTTCGCTGTATGGAGCGCCAAATGGCATGCCTGTGCCAAAGACGAGTTTCAGATTTACCTTGAATGATGGTATATAAGGCAGATAATCCTGGAAGAAAATAGACATGTTTAACCTCTGGTCGGAAGGACGTGGTATTCCTTTGATGAGAGTGTCGCAAACATACTCGGCTCCATTGTTGACATCGGTCTGCGACAAGATGGCTCCGCTTGGAGAGATATAATATTTGATGTTTTCTGCCGACTTCATTATTGAGAGACTAGCCCAACTCTCTATTCCTTTGACAAACTCACCGTTGATGCGCAGGTCTAATCCTGTGGTGTAGCCTGTCGCTCTTTGGTCTGCGAAATATTTTATCCTGATGTTGTCTACTTCGTAAGGGATGATGTCTTTCAGGTATTTATAATATAATTCTGAGGTTAGGACAAAAGGTCTGTCCCATGCTGTGAAGTTGTATTCGTGTGTAAATACTATCTGATATGACTTCTGTGTCGTTGCGTTCTCTGGGCTCACCAAGCTGCCGTCGAACATACGTAACTCGCGATAGAAAGGAGCTTGTATGTAAACGCCTCCCGACAATCGGAAAAGCATATCGCTATTCCATCCTGGTTTGTAGGCTAAACCTCCACGAGGACTGATGTTGACCTCGTTGTTGTAGCCCCAATAGTTGGCGCGTAGACCGAACGACAAAGTGAGAATATCGTCTTTCTTGGTGTTGAAGGTCCATTCGTTATGGATGAAACCGTCAATGTTATTAATGTCTAAAGTGTTATGACCTTTAGAAAGATGTTTTATGTTGAAAAGAGGATGCGGAGGATTGTTGCTGCCAATGGAGTCGGCAGGGTGGGGGAGGCTATATCCCGCAGAGTCTATCATCTCCCATTCGTTGATGATGTCGTCAAAATATTGATGCTGATAACGAGCTCCCCATTTCATGGAGAAGAGGTCGTTTTTATAAGCTCCTTTATGGTCGATGTTGAATACCTGTGAGTAGAAATCGTTACGTGCATGTTCGATGTAAGTTCCGACACCTTGGTTGGAGATGACGTTGCCGCTTTGTTCGCTGCCCGGATTAGTCTCCAGCAGTCCTATCCAATATTGTCCCATGATGTCGTAGTCTTCCGACTCTACTGCGGAGTAGGTAGAAGCGATGAGCTTGAGGTTGAGGTCTTCGTTGGGACTGTAGTTAAGAGTGAAAGCACCAAGGCCAGTATTATAGTTGCTTGTTTCTTTTCCGTCGAAATATATTGTGATACGATGAGATTGCTGAATGTTGCCGAAGTCGGTTTCTCGTGTTTTTGGTATCATGCTGTATTTGTTACCTGAATAATAACCGAAGGCCGATATCTCAAATTTTGGTGAAATGTTGTATGTCAACAATCCTTGTACGTCGGTGAAGTTAGGCTGATATATACCTTCAGTCTCCATCTGACCAAGTATGTATTTATTATTTTTATATCGAG
>JAZLEF010000142.1:0-15252 GCA_045615125.1 Bacteroidales bacterium | reverse complement strand
GCATGAAGTAGTTGCTAACTGGAAAGGCGTTTCTGAAGAGACAACAACAGGCGTTCACCGTTTGTACCAAATGAAAGAACAAGGTAAACTCCTCGTTCCAGCTATCAATGTTAACGACAGCGTTACAAAATCAAAATTCGACAACCTCTATGGTTGCCGTGAATCACTCGCAGACGGCATCAAACGCGCTACAGACGTTATGCTCGCTGGTAAAGTCGTCGTCGTTCTCGGTTATGGCGATGTCGGTAAAGGCTGCGCTCACTCAATGCGCTCTTACGGTGCAAGAGTCATCGTGACAGAAATCGACCCTATCTGCGCACTCCAAGCAGCAATGGAAGGCTTCGAAGTCACAACAGTGGAAGAAGCTGTTAAAGAAGGTAACGTCTATGTAACATGTACAGGTAACCGCGACGTCATCACTCTTGAGACAATGCTCCAGATGAAAGACCAGGCTATCGTATGTAACATCGGTCACTTCGATAATGAAATCCAGGTATCAGCTTTGGAAAATCTTCCAGGCGTCAAGAAAGTCAACATCAAACCTCAAGTTGACAAATATATTTTACCAAACGGAAATGCTATCTTTATCTTGGCAGAAGGTCGCTTGGTTAACCTCGGATGTGCAACAGGTCACGCTAGCTTCGTGATGAGTAATTCATTCACAAACCAAACATTGGCTCAGTTGGATTTATGGAAGAACAGAGGCAACTATCCAGTTGATGTCTACTGCTTGCCAAAATACCTCGATGAAGAAGTTGCAAGATTGCACCTCGAAAAAATCGGTGTTAAGTTGACACGACTCACACAAGAACAAGCAGATTATATCGGAGTGTCAGTTGATGGCCCATATAAATCTGATATATACAGATACTAATAAACAAAAAGGACTTCAATTTGGAGTCCTTTTTTATTTCTATCTTATCGTTATCTGTAAACTCTTAATGTCCTGCCGTCATATTGGGTGCGATATTGAATGAGAGGATAGCCTTGATAACCTTCTGTAAAAATGGAACCGTCCAATATGCTGTATCTTACATCCAAACAAGTGTCAACGACAAAAGGAAAATCAACTATCAATCTTGAGTCATCGCCACATGCATTAGGCTCGTTAGGCGATTGTCGCTCGTAAGCTCTAAACTCATCCAAAGAATAACGGTAAATGATTATACCTCTGCTTTGAGGAGGTGCGCTGACGTACATCCAGCCACTGACAGGATTTAATTCATAATAAAATGTTGAGTTAGGTTCGATGCTGAAATTGATATAAGCATCAGGTATGTTTGGGTTAACAGGTGTGTCAACGCACGAAAACATACTTGCTAAAAGTAATAATATGACAAAAATAATTTTCATAATTTATGAACAAAAATACAACTAATTTGTTTAAACCTTAAAATGAAATTATAACTTTTTTTAAATCATATAAAAAACATCGTATATAACGAATAATTACATGCTTTTTATTGTATATATTAGAGGTTTTTTTTATGTTTGTAAAAAAAATATCGTAAAGAAAAATTGAATGTAGATTTTAAGATGTTTAAGAGGGTTGGTCATATTTTTATATTGGTTTATGTCTTGATGATGTCGGTGGAGATTTGGGGACAAAATAACGGTTTGTCTTCGTATGTGCTTAATAAAGATTTATCTACATCCGCTGTATCCAATAGCTATCTTAGTTCCAATGTCGTAACAGCCATAGCGCAAGATAAAAATGGTATGATGTGGTTTGGAACTAAACGAGGCTTGAATTCTTTTGATAGTTACAACTTTGAAGAATATAATCATCTTGATGGAATCATCAATGCAACAATCACTGATATTCAACCATGTAACGATACGCTTTTTATAGCTACGGAAAAAGGATTCTGTATTTATGATATGAAAAATAAAGTCGTGACAAATTTCTTTGCAGAGACCGATTCATTAGCATTGCCCGATAATTATATCTTTCATATCACTAAACCTTTGAATCATAAAATCACAATCTGTACTAAAGGAGGTACTTCAGTTTATGATTTAAGGACCAAGCAGTTTAATATTCCAAAAATCAATAATTATTTTCCTAATTATGAAGTTCGTCAGATAGAATATGTAGAATCTAACGATTCATGGTGGTTGGCAACATCTCAGGGATTGGTTAGATATCAAGAAGAACACCAGTCGATACGACATTTTTATTATATGAAAGATGAGGAGAATACATTGCTTAATAATAATTTGCGATGTATGTTTAAAGTTGACGACTCAAAAATCTTTATTGGAACATCTAACGGTTTGTGTCTTCTTGATGTGAATGATGAACATATTGAAAGAATTGACTTGAATGCATTGACAAATTATAAATCAAAGAAAATAGACATCTCCAAAATAATCGCTTTTGACGAAGACGAGATAATGATAAGTACTTATACAGACGGATTGTATATATATAATTATGAGAAGAAAACAGCGACCCATATTTCGAAGTTTAACAGACGTAATGCTATTTCCGATAATTATGTCTTTGATGTTTTTAAAGATATAAATGGTTCTGTCTGGATTGCAACTTTTGCAGGCTTGAATCGTTTTGAAAATAACTTGGCAAATTTCTCAACTGTTAGCTTGTTTGAAAATGGTTATATCTTGTCTATTAACTATTTCTTGGAAATGGATGAGAATACATTCTTGATAGGAACAGAGTCTGGTATAAAAGTGTTTGATATAAACGACCAGTCGATAAAAGATTTTAAGACGTATTTTAATTCTAAAGAAGATTATTTCGATACGTTTTATGTGTATTGTTTTTATCTAGATAAAGAAGGTCGTTTATGGGTTGGAACGCGTAATGATGGTTTGTTTATTTATGATATAAAATCTGATAAGGTGATTAATGTGGCAGAGGAGTACGATATACCAAATCTGACGCACGCTGTTGTGCGCGGAATAGAATGCGACTCTTATGGAAATTATTGGATTGCAACAAATATCGGATTGTGTCGCATTGATATGAAAAATAAGGAGTACACATTTTATAATTATGAAAAGAAAAATAAAAAATCATTGCCATACGACGACTTGTTTGATTTGATGCTCGTTGATGATGCTTTGTATGTAACGAGTGGAGATGGTCTTGCTATATATAGTTATGAGACAGATGATTTTACTCGATATTATATTCCCGACACTTTGATAAAAGGCGATGTCGTTAACAATAATGCACTTTTCGATATTGTTGACGGAGGCAACGGACGATATTATATCGGTTCATACTCAAGTGGTATGTTGGCTTTCAATCCTGAGACAAGAACATTCAAGACTTCAAAAATAAACGAGAATTTGGGAATCATGGTATATGCCATTATCCCCGATGAAAACGGATTCCTATGGGCAAGTACAAGTAAAGGAATCATAAAATACAGCTTGTCGACAAAGACAATGACAATATATGACAAAAGGGACGGATTACAAGGTAATGAGTTTGTTCCAAATGCTTTTTTAAGAAGTAGTAATGGAACCCTTTTCTTCGGAGGCTATAGTGGATTTAATTATTTTAAGCCGAAGGATATTCAACTCGAGAAGAAGGATCCTAAAGTTATTGTTACAAAATTACAGACACATACAGGCAAGAATTATCGTTATCTTAATCATGGAGATACAATTCATCTGACATATAAGGATAATTCATTTGAGGTTTATTTTGCGACACTCAACTTGTTGAGAAATAATATGGTGAAATATTCTTGTATGCTTGATAATTATGATAACGAATGGACATCGTATAATTCGGCACACAGATATGTTGACTATAATAAGTTGAGACCAGGAACATACGTGTTTAAATTGAAAGCTGCAAATGAGGTTAATAAATGGACAGAAGATGCAGTGGAACTGACTATAATAATACATCCGGCATGGTATCAAAAAGCAGTGTTTAAGATAGCTGTAATATTGTTGTTTGCTATAATCGTATTTGTAATTTTCAGACATAGAAGCAAGATAGTTCTGCAAAAAAGAGAACAGCGACGTAAGATAAATGAGCTTGAGATGCAAATGGCACAATTAAAGCAGAAGACGCTGCAGCTTCAGATGAATCCTCATGTTATATTTAACACTTTGAATAGTATTCAGCAATATATCATAGATCACGATATTGATAAAGCTGTAAGTTATCTGTCCAGTTTTTCAAAGCTGATGAGAAGGATATTGAATAACTCAAACGAACGTTTTGTGCCTTTATCTGACGAAATGGAAGCTGTTAGCTTATATCTTGAATTGGAATCTATGAGGCTTGGTAATAGATTCAATTATGAGATAACTATTGATTCTGAATTAGATGCTAAGAATATAGAAATAGCACCTTTGATTATTCAGCCTTTCGTTGAAAATGCAATCATTCATGGACTCGTACCAAAGAAAGAAAATTGTTTTTTGAAGATTGCATTGTCGAAGGTAGGGGAGGGGAAGATGCTGTGCGTTATTGAAGATAATGGCGTTGGTCGTAAATATTCTGAAAAAATCAAGCAAAAGAATGGAGCTCATAAGTCGTATGGCATGAGTATAACACGCCGCAGACTTGAAATGTTGAGCCGTATTTCTAATGATGATTTTAGTGTTGATATTATAGATCTACAAAATAAAAATGGCGAACCTTGTGGAACGCGAGTAAATATGGTAATAAGTTTTCATGATTAATTAATATAGGTATATGATAAGATGTGTTATTGTTGAAGACGAGGAAATGGCTCGTAAAGTTTTAAAATCCTTGCTTGCTCAATATTGTAGCGATGTTATGGTATGTGCAGAAGCAGATGATATCGTATCGGGACAAGAGATGATAGAAGCATTTCGACCAGATTTGGTTTTTTTAGATATAGAAATGCCAGGAGGCAGTGGCTTTAAGTTGTTGAATAATATTAAAGATATTGATTTTGAGGTTGTTTTTATAACAGCATACGAGCAGTTTGCAATAAAAGCAATCCGACATGATGCCCTTGATTATTTGCTAAAACCTGTCGACCCTAAAGAACTTGTTGCAGCAGTCGAGAAAGTCAAAGAAACAAAATATAAAAAGACATTAAAAAAACAATACGACACTTTATTGAAGAATATAGATCCAGAACAACTGGTTGTCAAGAAGATAAGTGTTTCAACATCAGATAAGATACATTTGATAGAAGTTGATGATATAATAAGATGTGAATCAGACAACTACTATACTATAATCTTTTTCAAAGATGGAACAAGTCTAATGGTCAGCAAGACGCTTAAAGAAATGGAGCAGAAGTTGGAAGAATTTGATTTTGTCAGGACGCATAAATCGCATCTGGTGAACATTCATTATATCATGAATTTCATAAAAGACGAGATGGTTGTAATGATGACAGACGGGATGAAGGTTCCTGTTTCAAAAAGGAAAAAAGAAAAAATCATGGAAGTGATAAATAGTTTGTGATTTTTTTTTGTGAGTTTTTACAAAATTTTACGGGTAGAAATAAGAAGTGTAAATAATATGTAAAAAAACGAGAAAAATCAAAAAAAATAAGCTGTAAAAAAACATTTAATATATTAAGAAACAATATGTTAAATGTTTTTTTATTTGTGTGTTTAAAAATATTTTATGGTAATTGAATTTTTTCTTTCTTTCGTTTGATTTTTTATCGTATCTTTGAACTCCTTTTAACGAACAAATTGAGTAGTATAACATAAAATTTCAAGGTATGTTAAGAAAATTACTATTTACCCTCTGCATTGTGCTGACATCGTGGTCGTTAGCAAATGCACAAGTCGGACGACTTCAAGGTGTTGTTGTCGACAAAGACACTGGTGAACCTATTCCATTTGCAAACATTGTTTTGGAAAATGGCGGTACTCAAGTTGGTGGTGCCAGTTCTGACTTTGATGGCAACTATGACATCAACCCGATTCCTCCGGGAACCTACGACTTGAAAGCAACCTTTGTTGGTTACAATACTTTCATCATGAAAGGTGTTGTTATCCCAGCTAACAAGATTACTTTCCAAGATGTGTCTATGAGCATGCAATCAGAAATGTTGGATGCTGTTGAAATTGTTGACTACAAGGTGCCTTTGATTTCAAAGGATAATACATCTGGTGGTGCTACAATTACTGCGGAAGAAATTGCTAAGATGCCTCAACGTTCAGCTTCAGCTGTAGCAGCGAGTGTCGGTGGCGTTTTCTCAAGTGACGGTGAAGCAGGTAACATGCGTGGTGCCCGTGACGGTGCTACTTACTACGTCGACGGCGTACGTGTTATCGGTTCTGGATCCGTACCTCAATCAGCTATTGACCAAGTTGAAGTTCTCTTGTCAGGTACTCCAGCTATGTATGGTGATGCTACAGGTGGTATCATCAACATGACAACTAAAGGCCCTTCAAGAACCTTTGGTGCTGGCGTCGAAATTGAAACTTCAGAATTATTGGACAGCTACGGACATAATAGAGCTGGTCTCAATGTCCAAGGTCCATTGGTTAAAGGTAAAAATAGCGAAACTGCTTTGTTAGGTTTCTTCTTATCAGGAGAATTTAACTATGATCGTGATGGCGCTTTATCAGCAATTGGTCACTACAAAGCTACAGATGAATGGTTAGAATTTATTGAAAACAATCCTATCCGTGTTTCTGGAACAGGTTCTGGTACTTACCTCAATGGTGAATACACAAGAATGGGTTCAATGGAGTACATTAAAAACTCACAAAACACATCTAACTGGAGTGCTAACATCGCTGGTAACATCAACGTTCGTACAACAGAAACTACTAACTTGACATTCGGTGGTACATTTAACCTCAGTAAGTACCATGCTTACAGTAGAAGCAGTGCTTACTTCAACTCAGCTAAAAATGCTGTAGGTAAAGACCAAACATGGCGTGTTTACGGTCGTTTTACTCAAAGATTCCCATCTCCACAAGAAAGTACTTCTTTAATTAAGAACTTCTATTATAGCTTACAAGTTGACTATTCACGCTATAATAGCGAATATGGAGATCCAGATCATTGGGATAACATCTGGGATTATGGTTATCTTGGTAAATATACTATCTACAAAACTCCTTCATACGGTTTTGCTGATACAACAATTACAGTAACAGATGAAAATGGCGTACATTATTACAATAATGTATGGGCTACAACATCATGGGATTATGATACATTGGTAGGATTCCAAGCATCAGATCGCAACCCATTGTTGTCAAATTACACCACTACTTATTATGATTTGTATAATGATCCATTGGGACATTATCAAAACTTTACAGACATCCAACTTGGTGGTGGTCTTTTAAATGGTGACTATAACTCATCATTCTACGGACTCTATTCAGCTCCAGGTTCAATCCAATCAAATTACGGATACGGCGAATATGACAAATTCAACGTCAACCTCGCTGGTGCTATGACAATTGGTAACCACGAAATCAAATTAGGTTTCCAATATGAACAACGTAATGAAAGATCTTATAGTATCAATGGATACCGTATGTGGTATTTGATGAGAAACCTCGCTAACTTCCACATTCAACAGTTGGACATCACAAATCCTGATGTAGTAAGTTATGACGGCTTCGTTGATACAATTCGTTACTATAGAAAATATGACGAATCATCACAATACCAATTCGACAAGAACCTCCGTGAAGCATTAGGTCTCAGCGTTGATGGTTTAGATTGGATCAACATCGACTCATACGATTTAAATGATAACACAATCCAATATTATGATAAAAATGGTGTTATGCATACTGCAACATTAACAGATGGTTTCGACATTAGTATGTTTACTCCAGATGAGTTGACACAAGACGGTAACTCATACGTTTCATATTTTGGCTACGATTATCAAGGTAATAAAATTAAAGGCCAACCAAGTTTTGAAGACTTCTTCACAGAACAAGATGAAAATGGTAACTTCACACGTCCAGTAGGTTCATTCCAACCAATCTATATGGCTGGTTACCTCCAAGATAAATTCGCTTTCAAAGATCTTATCTTCAATATCGGTGTTCGTGTAGACCGTTTCGACGCTAACCAAAAAGTTTTGAAGGATCCTTATATCCTCTATGATTACAAGACTCTTGGTGACATCGATACAGACGGTGATGGTATGGTAACTCTTCCTAACGGAGCAGTTGTTGACGTTCCAGATAACATCGGTCAAGACTATGCAGTATACGTAAATAAAGTTGACGACATTTCAGCTATCGTAGGTTACCGTTACGGTAATGTATGGTATGGTGAAGATGGTAAAGAAATCGCTAACCCTACAACATTAGACCAAGGTAATGGTATCTCTCCATGGCTCGTCGACCCAGAACAACGTAAAATCAATACTGAGTCATTCAAAGATTACGATCCACAATGGAGCGTTATGCCTCGTATCTCATTCTCATTCCCAATTTCTGACGAAGCATTGTTCTTCGCTCACTATGATGTTTTGACAGCTCGTCCATCAAATAACTATACAAATATTTATAATTACTATTACTTCGATCAAATTAGTGGTGCTATCAACAACCCATCATTAAAACCATCACAAACAATTGACTATGAACTTGGTTTTACTCAAAAATTAACCAACTCATCATCAATGACAATCACTGGTTACTATCGTGAGTTACGTAATATGATTCAGTTGTATCGTTATACAGGAGCTTATCCAAAAGATTACACATCATATAGCAACTTAGACTTTGGTACAGTTAAAGGTGTCACAGCATCTTACGACTTACGTAGAACAGGTAACGTTCGTTTGCGTGCAAGTTACACTTTACAATTTACAGATGCAACAGGTGCAAGTACATCAACAATGTCATCATTGATCGCTGCTGGTGTTCCTAACTTACGTTCAACATTCCCAATGCCATGGGACCGTCGTCACCAATTCAATATTGTTCTCGACTATCGTTTTGGCGAAGGTAAAGATTACAACGGACCTGTTACAAAACGTGAGAATAAAAAGCCTATTAACTGGTTAACAAACACTGGTGCTAGTTTAACAGTTAACGGTGGTTCTGGTACTCCTTATACAGCATCTACAAATATTTCATCACCTATTTCTCCATCTACAAGTTTATTAGATGGTTCAATGTACGGTTCACGTCTTCCATGGTCATTCCGTTTTGACCTCCGTATCGACAAGGACATCAACTTGAAACTCGGTGGTAAAGATGGTAAAGCAGGAAGAGATGCTTATATGAATGTTTACTTCCAAATCTTGAACCTCTTGAATTCTAAAAATATCATGGGTGTTTATCCAGCAACAGGTAACCCAGATGATGACGGTTATTTGACTGCTCCTGAATTCCAACGTGAAATTCTAATTCAAAGAGACCCACAAGCATATAGAGATTTATATAGCTTATATGTAAATTATCGTGGACACTATTCACAACCACGTCAAATCAGATTTGGTGTAATCTTTAACTTCTAAACAGAAATAATAAATTACTGAAAATATGAAGACTATTGTTCGATTATTAATTGTTGCATTCCTCTTTATGAATGTAACAGAGATGAGAGCCGAGAAAGTCAAAATGAATGACTCAAAAACTCGTGCTATCAGAGGTACAACAGCTGGATGTTCTCCGTCTTCTACATTTGCTTGGTTAAATATCAACAATGCTAAAGTACGTGTTAATGCCGGAGGTGATATGTGGTGGGATCTTCCAGGTGGAACAGGAGCTAAATATTATATTCCTGCAAACGGTTCTGCAACATCTTTATACGCTGGTTCACTCTGGATTGCTGGTCTAGACATTAACCAACAGTTAAAGTGTGCTGCTATTCGTTTCCGTCAAGAAGGTAACGATTTCTGGACAGGTCCTCTTACTGTAGATGGTACTGCTTCTATTCTTCCTGAAACATGTATGGAATATGATAAAATGTACACCATCACACGTGCAGAAGTTGATGAATTCTTATCAAATTGTGACCCTGTAACAGGTATTCCAAATACTGCTGACGGTTATGAAATTCCATCATCTATTCTCAATTGGCCTGCTCACGGTGATGTATCTAAAGGTATGAGCCGTTTCTTAGCACCTTTCTATGATAGAGATGGTAACCAAGTATACGAACCAGCAATGGGTGACTATCCATATTACGATATTGAAAATGAACTTTGTCACACAAAAATTCCTACAATGGATGAAGAATACGCAGGTGACGTAAAAGGTTCTATCTTAGCTGACCAAGTTATTAAAGGAGACCAAACTATTTGGTGGGTTTTCAATGACAAAGGTAATGCTCACACTGAAACAGGTGGTTCAGCAATCGGTATGGAAATTAGAGCTCAAGCATTCGCTTTTGCTACTAATGACGAAATTAACAACATGACTTTCTATAGTTATGAAATTATCAACCGTTCAACTTATACCTTGACTAATACTTACTTCTCACCATGGACTGACGTTGACCTTGGTTATGGTTGGGACGACTTCGTAGGTTGCGACGTAAGTCGTGGTCTCGGTTATGGTTATAATGGTGTTAACATCGATGGTAATGGTGAGCCAGAAGCATACGGTGCAAACCCTCCTGCAATTGGTGTTGACTTCTTCCAAGGACCATACTTGGATCCAGACGGAATTGACAATCCAAAATACGATCCTATAACAGGTGAAAACTGTGACGAAAGTATCAATGGTGTTAACTTTGGAAATGATATCGTTGATGACGAACGTTTCGGTATGCGTCGTTTCGTATATCACGTTAATGCTACTGGTGACAATGGTGACCCTGATAAAGCAGCTGATTACTATAACTTACTTAGAGGTATTTGGAAGAATGGTGATAAAATGCATTTCGGTGGTAACGCTTTGCCTGGTACATCAGGTGTAACAGACGTTCCTTGTGACTTCATGTTCCCATACGACTCTGACCCATGTAACTGGGGAACTGGTGGTTTGCCAACAGGATTCAATGGTTATTGGAGTGAAGAAACAGGTAATAATGGTCAGCCTAATAATCCTGACGACCGTCGTTTCATGCAGTCAGCAGGTCCTTTCACATTGAAACCAGGTGCTGTTAACTACATTACTTTCGGTGTGCCATGGGCTCGTTCATCAGCTGGTACAGCATGGGCTTCAGTAGAATTGTTACGTCGCGTTGACGATAAATGTCAATCAATGTTCGACAACTGTTTCGACGTTCTCGATGGTCCAGATGCTCCAGACCTCACATTCCGTGAACTTGACAAGAAACTCATTGTTTACATCACAAACTCTGAAAATTCAAATAACTATGGTGAATCATATACAGAAGTTGATCCACAAATCTGTGGTCCACTCGTAACAGACTCAACACAACGTAACGACTCTGTATATCGTTTCGAAGGTTATATTGTATATCAATTGCTTAATAAAGAAGTTAACGTTGACGAACTTTCAGATGTTACAAAAGCACGTATAGTATATCAATGTGACGTTAAGAATGATGTATCATTAATTAAGAACTACATCTATGATGATAATTTACAAGCATCTGTTCCAACTATAATGGTTGAAGGTAACAATGAAGGCATTAAAAATACTTTCGTTATTACACAAGATAAATTTACAACAACAGGTGACGTAAACTTGATTAACCACAAGACCTATTATTATATGGTAATTTCTTACGCTTATAATAATTATCAAGAATATCAAATCGATCCTAACAACCCAATGGCTTTGTTCGGTCAAAAGACTCCATATCTTGCAGGTCGTAAGAATATTAAATTATACTCAGCAACTCCACATAAAGCAGTTAATGGTACAGTTATTAACTCAAATTATGGTGATAAACCACAAATCACACGTTGGGTAGGTTTAGGTAATGGTGGTAATCAACTCGAGCTTACAGATGAAACTGTAAATGAAATCTTAAGTAAACAACCAGCAAGTGAAACAAACGTATTCGGTAGCGAAGACTATCCAATCGCATATCACCCAACTTATAAAGCTGGTTATGGTCCTATTGACGTTAAGATTATTGACCCATTAAACGTTGTTTCAACTGAATATGCTATTTGGTTTGAAGATTTCCAATCAAAATATTTCCAAAAAGTTACAGGAAACCCATCAATCTATGGCGATTCTATGAATAGACAAATATTCAGATGGAAACTTAAGGATTTACGTACAGGAGAAGTTTTTGAATCAGATACAACATCTGATTTCCAATCAGAAAATATTTTCCTTGAAAGAGGTATCTCTGTAACAGTATATCAACCATGGAACATTGGTCCATTAAAAGTTGGTATGACACTTGGAACCAACAATTCTGAAGATGCATTTTATTCAGTACTTGCACCAAACAATGGTTTCATTACAACATCTGTAACATATGCAGACTCTTCAAATAGATGGTTAAGTGGTATTAGAGATGATGATAATATTCCATCATCAGCTATCAACTGGATCCGTTCAGGTAACTATGGTAACCAAGATTCACCAAGTGAAAATGACTATAATGTTGCTTCAACAAGTGGTGGTATTACAAAACCATTCGACCCATCAGAAAACTTTGAAAATATTGCTGATGGTACATGGGCACCTATGATTTTGACAACACCATACGTCAATAACATTCCAGGTCCACTTCACAAGACAAACTGTAGAGTTGACACTCTCTTCACTAAATTAGGTTCTATTGACATCGTTTTAACAGCTGATAGATCACAATGGACACGTTGTGCTGTTATAGAAATGTGTGCTGATAAGAACTTATCAGAAGGTAATGCACAAACATTTGCTTTGCGTCAAGCTCCATCAGTAGATAAAGATGGTAAACCTTATGAAGATATGAATGGTGAAGCAAGTGATAACCCTGAAGACGCTAACTATATCTCAGCAAGAGGTATGAGCTGGTTCCCAGGTTATGTAATCGATATCGAAACAGGTGCACGTCTTAACTTATGTTTCTCAGAAGACTCATTCTATCCAGAATTGAATGGTCGCGATATGATGTTCAATCCTCCAGCATTGAAGGAATCAACAGTATTGTCAGCACCTTTAGCTCAGCTTTCAGATCCTGTATTGTTCGACCCAGTTGACGCTACTCCAGTATTCGGTGGTAAACACTTTGTATACATTTTCCCAATGCTTGATGCAGGCGTTCAAGGTGACGTTGAGTATAAATCACCTGCTTACGATGCTGGTGCATATATCTGCAATACATTGAAAGAAATCGAAACATACGCTTCAGCACACCAAAAGGTTCACTATATCAAGTTCTGGAGTCAACCATTATGGACTGGTATGCCAATGGCAGTTGAAGGAAAAGAATGGTTACAAGAAGGTAATCCTGTTAAGATTTCTATCCGTGTATCAACACCTTACAGATCAGGTTATAGCGATATGTCACTTGAATTAGTAACAGATGAATTGTATGATACTGAAGACCACAATGGTTACTATCCATATTATACATTCTCAACTGAAGGTTGTGGACCAACATATAAAGATCTTGAAAAAGGTCAGGAAGATCTCAATATGATCACAGTAGTTCCTAACCCTTACTATGCATACTCAAGTTATGAAGGCAATGCTCTTACACATACAGTTAAGATTGCTAACCTTCCTGACAAGTGTGTTGTAACAATTTATACAGTTAATGGTGCTAAGATTCGTCAATTCAAGAAAGACTCTGATGAGGTCACATCAATTGACTGGGATTTAACTAACCATGCTAACACTCCAATCGCTTCAGGTTTCTACCTTATCCACGTAAGAGACCTCGTAAACGGTGGTGAAAAGACAGTTAAATTCTACTGTGCAATGCGTCAAGTTGACTTAAATACATTCTAATTATTATGCGAAAAAAATTAAAAAGTACGATCATGAAAAAGTTATTTAAATCTATCGTTGTAGTAAGCTTGACAATCTTATTTTTAGGATTTAGCAATGCAGCATTCGCAGGTAATAAGGATAGAACAGGTCAAGCAGGTGCTACAGAATTGTTAATTAACCCTTGGGCATCAACAGCTGGTTGGGGTAATGCAGGTATGTCATCAGTACGTGGTGTTGAAGCTATTTGGAGTAACGTTGCTGGTATCACATCAACAAACTCAATGGATTTACACTTCTCATATACAGATTGGTTAAAAGGTTCAGGAGTTAATGCCTATTCATTCGGTTTTGCAACACGTCTTTCTGAATCAGTAGTAGCAGGTCTCTATGTTATGTCATTCAATCCTGGTGAAATCTACAGAACAACTGAAGAATATCCAGACTTAACATTAGGTACATTTAAACCATCTTTGATGAATATCAATGTTGCAGTAGCTAAATCATTCTCAAATAGTATTCACGCTGGTTTCGTTTTGAAGATCATAAGCGAATCTATTTCTGATATGACAGGCTCAGGCTTCGCATTAGACGCAGGTATCCAATATGTAACAGGTATCACTGATAATATTCACTTTGGTGTTACATTGAGAAACATCGGTACACCAATGAAATTTAACGGCGACGGTATAACATTCAAAGCAGAACCAGATTCATTCTTCGGTTCAGAACTTACAGTTATCCACCGTACTGATAAATTCGAATTACCTACACAGTTGAATATCGCTGCTGCTTACGACTTCAATTTCGTAAACGGTAGCCGTCTTACAGCAGCTGGTAACTTCACTTCAAACTCATTCTCAAAAGACCAAGTAACATTAGGTCTTGAAGGTTCATGGAAAGAATTCTTCATGCTCCGCGCTGGTTACACTCTTGAAAGTGGTATTTGGGGTGACATCGAACAAGAAGGCTGTACAAACGTTAACAATGGTTTGTCAATGGGTGCTTCAGTACAAGCTCCTCTTAGCGACAGTATGAAAGTTTCTATCGACTATTCATACCAAAGCACACACCATTGGAACGGTACTCACACTATAGGTGCAAGAATTATTTTCTAAAGATTGACCTATATACAAAAATAATTCGTATCTTTGCATACGTTTAAAAGAAAGGACCCTTATTTCGGTAAGGGTCTCTTTTTTCTTTTTTGTTAACTAAATTAAAATAACATATTATGGCTGAATTTGAATATTTTACACAGGCTGGACTTCAGAAATTAAGAGACGAATTGGATCGTCTTATTCTCGAGGAACGTCCAAAAGTCGTTCAGGCAATTGCTGAAGCTCGTGATAAGGGAGATCTTTCAGAAAATGCCGAATATGATGCTGCAAAAGAAGCTCAACAACATCTCGAAATGAAGATTGTCGAACTTCAACAATTAATCATGAGTGCTCGCGTACTCGATGAATCAAAAATGGATACATCTAA
>JAZLEF010000141.1:0-3021 GCA_045615125.1 Bacteroidales bacterium | reverse complement strand
CGGATTCTTTTGATTGATGATTTGTGATTTGCCATATCTATATTTTTATTTTTATGAATTCTATACCAATATTCGGGG
Organism: Bacteroidales bacterium; assembly: GCA_045615125.1. Classification (GTDB taxonomy): domain Bacteria; phylum Bacteroidota; class Bacteroidia; order Bacteroidales; family F082; genus Limimorpha. The sequence continues at coordinate 2,943 of JAZLEF010000141.1, read as the reverse complement.
TGCAAAATTACTTAAATTATCGTTACAAATTACATTTTTTAATGAAAAAATTTTCTTTTTTTTTAAAATAGTTTTTCATTGTTTAATTTGTTGAATTACACGTACTTCTGAATTGTCACCCTTTTCAATTATACTGTCAACAATAACATCAACGAATGTGTTTTTTTTCAAATTTTTGTTTTTGAGTCTCATTGGGATATAATTTTCGCCATATCCTTGTGCTGTGCCATCTGTACTAATACGTTCAATGAGCATCTTTTGGTTTTTGCCAAGCATCTGTTCAAAATATTTTTTCTTGTTTTCGGCAGATATTTGTCTGATGATAGCACTGCGTTCTGTCTTGACTTTATCAGGAACCTGGTTTGGCATTTTTGCAGCTTTTGTTCCATTTCTTATTGAATATTTGAAAGTGTGTATATGGCTGAAACCTATTGTTCTACACATTTCAGCACTTTCCATAAAGTCTTCTTCAGTTTCACCAGGGAAACCAACGATTAAATCGGTGGTGATATTGAAATCTGGTATGGCTGTCTTTATTCTGTCGCACATTCTCTTGAAATCATCGGCTGTATAGTGTCGATTCATTGCTTTTAATGTGTTTTCAGCTCCGCTTTGAAGACAGATGTGCATGTGTGGCGCAAGTTTGTCGTTTTCAAAAAGACTTAAGAATCTGTCACTGAAATTATCTGGTTCGATGGATGAGATTCTTAATCTGAAATCACCGTCGATTTTAAGTATGTTTTCAATTAAGTTTTCAAAATTGACATCTTGGTATTGGTAACGTCCCATATTGACACCAGTCAACACTATTTCCTTGAAACCGTAATCAACTACTTTACGGATGTTATCGTAGATGTCTTTGTCGTTACGACTTGTCGCTCTTCCTCTCACCATAGGAATGAGACAGTAGGAACAGAAGTTGTTACATCCATCGTGGATTTTTATCAGGCTTCTTGTGTGGAATGTATCAAAAGCTGGCTGATAGCCAAAAAGATCGATGTCTAATCCTTCTGGGTCGAGTGCTTCTCCTTTAAAATGTTTGTCGATAATGCTGAAAAGTGCATATTTTCTTTCATTATCAATGGCGTAATCAACAGTCTTATTTTCTAATAACTCGTTTTTTCTGTGATTTACCATGCAACCGGTGGCTACAATCAAACCGTTAGGATGTTGGCGGCGAATCTGATGAAGAGCTTGGCGACATTTCTGGTCGCTTTGGTTTGTTACTGTGCAGGTGTTGACGACAAAGACATCTGCATCGTCGTTCGTCTCTACAATCTCATAGCCAGCTTCTTTGAAACGTGATGCCAAAGCATCTGTTTCATAAAGATTTACTCTGCAACCTAATGTCTTAAATGCTATCTTCATTCTGTAACGAGATTACCTTCTATTGATAATGGTGTTGCTGATGTTACCTCTACTTTAACGATCTTTCCGATGAGTTTTCTGTCGTTGGATTTAAATCTGATGACGATTTTTCCTTCGGTGTGACCTGTTAAATATGCGCTGTTTCTGTCGATGCCATTGACTAACACTTTCACGGTTTTGCCTACAAGGCTCTGGTTGTATACCAGTGAATGTTTCATCAGTTCATCGGTGAGTATATGATAGCGTTTTTTCTTTGTTTCTTTTGGAACATCGTCAGCCCATGTTGACGCAACTGCGCCTGGACGTACGCTATATTGTGCGATGTAAGCCATGTTATATTTGAATTCTTCCATCGCTTTTCTTGAGTTTTCAAACTCTTCTTCTGTCTCGCCTGTGAAGCCAACGATGATATCAGTGAAGATTGTCGCTTCTGGAATGACAGTTCTGATTGTATGAATGATATGACGGTAGTCGTCTATAGTATGTTTGCGATTCATCCTGTCCAACATGGCATTGTCGCCAGATTGAATTGGAAGGTGTATTTGTTTGCCAAGACATCTGTATTGAGAAATTACTTCAATAACCTCGTCGCTCATATCGCGTGGGTGAGGTGAGGTGAAGTAAACCCAGAATTCTTTGTCTACGCTGTTGCCGTATTCGCCTATTCTGCGTAACAATTCTGCGAAATTTATTTCTTCGCCTTTCTTGTCCAAACCGTATGAGTTGACGTTTTGTCCAAGTAATGTTATGGATTTATAATCTTTGTCGACCAATTCCTTAAGTTCTGCCAAAATATCTTCCGACTTACGTGACACCTCGCGACCTCTTGTGTAAGGAACGGCGCAGTAAGTACAGAATTTATTACATCCATTTTGAATTGGGATGAATGCTTCGAAATCTGAAATATGATCTGGTTCGATAACCCAGAATCTGTCCATGTTGGCAGATGGGTTTATCTTGTCTTTCTTGTTGAATAGCGGTACTAATGGTCTTTGGATATTTACTGTTATTGGTTGACTCGTTGAAATGTTGTCTGTTGGTCTTGTTGGAATAGTGATTCCATATTGACGAATCATGTCTGGAAGTTCAGGCAGGTCGTTCATTGTGAAAACCAAATCGAAAAGTTTAATGAAACGTTCCCTGTCAGCTGGGAGTATACATCCTGATACGAAAGTGATACAATTTTTATGCTCTCTTTGTTCGTTCCATTTCTTGATACGAGTGTAAACCTTGTCGATGCCTTTTTGACGTACAGAACAGGCAATAATTCCTAACAATGTTGCTTCTTCTTCATTTTCGGTAGGTGTAAAACCCATGTTGTGTAAGACTGTTCTAACACGTTCAGTGTCACTTTGATTCATTTGGCATCCCAATGGAAGCAGGAAGTATTTCATCTATCTTAAAATTTAAATTTGTTAGTCTGCAAAGATACATAGAAAAAGCGTAATAATGGCATAATGGAGGGAAATAATGTTAAACCGCTGGTATTGAGTTCGGTTTTGTGTCATACATCCATATTCCTAACTTCTGTGAAAATAGCCATATATGGATGTTTGTGAAGATAGAATTGCTACC
>JAZLEF010000140.1:0-7349 GCA_045615125.1 Bacteroidales bacterium | reverse complement strand
GACGATTCTATCGAAGTCGTTATCGACCCTTCAAAAATCTCTTGGGATACATTCCGTAGCGGCGGTGCTGGCGGACAAAACGTTAACAAAGTTGAGTCTGGCGTTCGTCTCCGTTACCAATATAAAGACCCTTACACAGGCGAAGAAGAAGAAATCCTCATCGAAAATACAGAGAGCCGCGACCAACCTAAGAACAGAGAAAACGCTATGCGTCTCCTGAAATCTCAACTCTACGATAAAGAACTTCAACATCGTATGGAAGAGAAAAACAAAATCGAGGCCGGTAAGAAAAAAATCGAGTGGGGCTCTCAAATCAGAAGCTATGTCTTCGATGACCGCCGTGTGAAAGACCACAGAACAAACTTCCAATCAAGCAATGTACAAGGCGTGATGGATGGTAAGATAGATGAATTCATCAAAGCATATTTGATGGAATTTGGACAACAAAGTTGATTTTAATTCATAATTCATAATGCAAAATGCATAATTAGCGATGAGCCGTGAGCTGTGAGTTGTGAGCAATTGCTCGATGCTCGAAGCCCATGGCTCATTGCTTTTTTAAAAGATAGTTTCAAAACAATTTTCAATTTTAAGTTTTCAGTTTTCAATTTAAATATGATAACATTTTCAACAGCATTAGTTATCCTTGTCTTGGGATATTTCTTCTATGGAAAATTTATCAGCCGTATGTTCGGCGTTGACGAGAAACGTGTCACTCCAGCAGTGACAAAAAACGATGGCGTCGATTATATAGAGATGCCAACATGGAAAATCTTCATGATACAATTCCTTAACATCGCGGGACTCGGTCCTATCTTCGGTGCCATCATGGGCGCGAAGTTCGGTACGTCCTCGTATCTTTGGATAGTCCTCGGAACAATCTTCGCTGGCGCAGTGCACGACTATCTCTCAGGAATGGTGTCGCTGCGTAACGACGGCGCGAGTCTTCCTCAACTAGTAGGTAAATATCTAGGAGCTAAGACAGAAAAAGTGATGATAATATTTACATTGATATTAATGGTGCTCGTCGTCGCTGTATTCGTGCTTCAGCCTGCACAGCTCATAGCAGGTATGACACCGACTAATCTCAATGTGTATTTCTGGGTAGTGGTGATATTCGCATATTATCTCATCGCAACGATATTACCTGTTGATAAAGTTATCGGCAATATCTATCCTCTCTTTGGTGCAGCCTTGATGTTTATGGCGATGGGAATACTCGTCGTACTCTTCATCAAACAACCAGAACTTCCAGAGATTTGGAACGGCTTCGGAACAAAATATGAGCCAGGTCCTATATTCCCAATGATGTTCATATCCATCGCTTGTGGTGCTATCAGCGGATTCCATGCTACACAATCGCCTCTCATGGCTCGTTGTCTAAAAAACGAAAGACACGGACGTCCTGTATTTTACGGTGCGATGATTGTTGAAGGTATCGTCGCCTTGATATGGGCCGCAGCCGCAACCACATTCTTCCAAGAACATGGTAGTAACTTTACAGCAGCACAAGTCGTTGACTTCTTATGTAAAGACTGGCTCGGTGCATTGGGCGGAATACTCGCTATCTTCGGTGTTATTGCAGCTCCTATCACATCAGGAGATACCGCAATGCGTTCGGCACGTCTTATCCTCGCCGATATGCTGCACATGGAACAGAAAAGCATCTCTAAACGCTTGTTGCTATGCGCTCCTTTGTTCGCAGTTTCACTCGGACTGTTGATATTCAGCATCGTCAACGCTGACGGCTTTACAATAATATGGCGTTACTTCTCATGGTGTAACCAGACATTGTCGGTATTCACACTCTGGGCGATGACGGTTTATCTCGTCCTCGATAAGAAAAATTATTTCGTGACATTGGTGCCTGCACTCTTCATGACTTGCGTGGTAACTACATATATCTGCATTGCACCAGAAGGATTCAAAATCATGCCGGTAATATCATATATAATAGGAGGTGTCGTGACATTAGCTGCGGCTGTTTTCTTTATGATATGGAAAAATAAAAATTCAAGTTTAATGCTTAAATAATTATTCATTATGAATTATGAATCATGCATTGATGACAAAATCAAGGACTTTATTAAGAAACATCTGAAAGACGATGTCAATAAATTGGCTTTGTCAAAATTCCCAGAAGACATCGACAGGGATTTTGTCATCAGGCAGATTCAGGCAAAACAACTCTTAAGCAAGAAACTGCCTTCATGGGCGGAAAACGACGATCTTATCTTCCCGAAGAAATTGTCTTTGGAACAATGTTCTTCTGAGCTTGCCGCTAAGTATAAAGCGTCTTTGCTAAAGGGCAAGACGCTGATTGACCTCACTGGCGGCATGGGCGTCGATACGGCTTTTCTTTCAGATAATTTCGATAAGACTTTTTATGTAGAGATGCAAGAGGAGTTATGTGAGATAGCCAAACATAATTTCAAGGTCATGAAGAAAAACATAGAAGTCGTCAACGATAATGCAGAACATTTCCTGACATTATGCGACGAAGTGGATTGTATATATCTCGATCCGGCACGTCGCGACGAATATGGCCGTAAGATGGTCTCGCTTCATGACTGCTCCCCAGATGTGGCTGAACTTCATGACATATTGTTGAAAAAAGCAAAACGAGTCTTGGTGAAAGTCTCGCCAATGCTCGACATAGAGATGGTGAAAAAAGAGCTTAAAGACATAAGTGCAATACACGTCCTATCAGTGAGAAACGAGTGCAAGGAAATCCTTATTGAAATTCAGAAACTCAGTGTCCCAGCCTCTCAGCCTCTCAGTATCTCAACAACAGATTTACGTGAGAACTGGAATTTCACATTTGCTGAAAATGAAGAATCTGATGCACAGTGGACTTTGGCAGATAATATCGGAAAATATCTTTACGAGCCTGGTGTCGCATGTATGAAAGCAGGATGTTTCAAACTCTTGTCACAACGTTATGGTCTTGAAAAACTGCATAGAAACAGTCATCTGTACACTTCTGATAAATTAGTCTCCGATTTCCCAGGAAGAATCTTTGAGCTTATAGAAGTCTTTCCTTTTGACAAAAAAACAAAAAAAGAAATCACATCGCTTTTAAGCCAGCAGCATAAGTTGAAAGCCAGCATCGCGACACGTAATTTCCCATTGTCGGCAGAAGAACTGAAAAAGAACCTGGGATTACAGGACGGCAGTGATTTTTATATCTTCGGCACCACGATGAAAGGGGAGAAGAAAGTAGTTGTTCTGACGAAGAAAGTTTGAACTTTAGACTGTTTGTCTAAGATTATTGGATAGAGCATAAACTTCCCAAAATATAGATTTTATAGTAGTTGATTTCCTATATATTTTTTGAGATTTGTTTCAAAAAATATCATATATTTGTCGTTGTTCAATTTTACTAACTAAATTAATTAAACTATGAAAAGAAATTTACTTATTATGATTTGCTGTGTCTTTGGTTTGTTGATGACAGCAAATGCGCAAGAGATTACATTCAAATACGACTTCAACGACAACTCCTTCAACGGCTGGGTTGGATACGATGCTGACGGCGATGGGCATCAATGGGAATTACACAACTCAACGGTTTCTGGAGGTATGAATGGAACATACGGCGTTTATTCTTCATGTTATAACAACGGAGAATTGACTCCAGAAAATTATCTTTATACAGAAAATACTTATCTTATTACAGAGACATCAAAACTACATTTCTTCCATTGTCAATCTGACTTGATTTATTTCGCTGAGAAATTCGGTGTGATAGTGTCGGAAGATGGAATAAATTTCTTGATAGTATGGCATACTACATACACAGAGCCACAGGCTGATGGCAAATGGGGAGAAGAATTTGTCGACCTCAGCGAGTTCGCAGGTAAGAATATGTATGTCGGATTCCTTCACTACGACTGCAGCGGAGCAACAGCTAACGGCATCAGAATTGATGATGTTGAATTGATGTCAGATGGAGTTTCAATAGCAGAAAATAATATCTCTTTTGAAATATATCCAAATCCTGTTGTAGATAAACTTCTTGTCAATGCCGATGAAGAAGTTGAAAATGTAAGCATCGTAGCTATGAATGGTGTTGTCATCTACGAAGGATTATACAACGAAAACGGAATAGACGTTTCAGAATTAAAGGCAGGCGTTTACTTTGTTAATATTAAGAAAGGAAGCGAAATGATAACAAGACGCTTTGTTAAGAAATAGTTATCTTTTCATTAATAAATTTTAATGTTGGGAGGCGCAGTATTATATTGCGTCTCTTTTTTTGCAAAAGAGTGTTGAATAATAAAAAATAAAATCTTACTTTTGCAACCGCAAAAAAAAATGGAAATGTCAGGTTTATTTCTTAATAGTAAAATTGAAATTTTGAATATGAGTTGTTTTTGTAATGACCTGACATCTAATACTATCACCCCCCCCATTGGGTCAGAATTATATAAGACCGGAATTTATTTTCAAAAAGTTTTCTTTAACAAATTTTTACAAAGTATGTCGTCATACTTTGTGGCTTCCTATTGTATGTATGAATTTAATTAAAAATAAAATGAAAAAGAAATTGATTTTGTTAATGTTTTTGTTGAGCATGGGCTTGTTTTTATCGCCAATGTTAAAAGCACAGACTGATGCCTATTTCTCAAATTACTCAGCACAAAGGACAGAACAACCAGGTTTGACATTTAATGTCTTTTCCGGTGGAGCAAATCAAGAAGGTCTGGCTTTTAATGGATTCAGTGAAAAAGAAAATGTTCCTGTAGGAAATGGAATATTTTTGATGACGACATCAGGTTTATTATATTTGATTACAAAAAGAAGAAAGGAAGATTGATAATGAAAAAATTATTTACAATTTTAATGGCATTGGTAGTCTTAGGCTTTACACAATGCAAGCCAACTCCAGAAGGTGGCGACGGTAATGTTACAAGAACTATTAAGGTGACATGCGAAATTCCTATTAACGGTAGCCGTTCTGATTTTACTAATTTATTGGTGAATGGTAAAGTGAATTGGGCTCAGGGTGCTGAATATGTTTATATGGCAATACATGGTGATAATCCGAAGATAGTACAATTGCATGCTCATGCAAATGGAACTCCATCAGTATTGAAGTTTGAAGGCACAGTTGAAGAAGGTCTCATCAAGCCTGATGAAGAATACGATATATGGTATTTCGGCGACTCACATGAAACCGCTAATTCTTATTATGAAATAGCTGACGATGCTACAAGTTTGTCAGGAAGTATTGCTGAACAAAGTGGTCGCCTCGAAGATTTAGGTGATTGTCATATTGCTACAACAAAGGTTGTTCCTATATTAACAGAAGAAGAAGAAGGAGAAATTAAATTGAGACTTACTGGAGCTTTGGATAATCAGATAGCTATATTATTATTGGATTTGGAAAACGTCGAACAATTGTATGGCGACGCTATCATCGGTACAGATTATTCATTGGAATATAATGGAGAAAGATATGAGTTGAACATTACAGAAGATCAAGAAGCCAAAATTTCTGTCGTGGGAGAACAAGATGTAAATGATGGAAAGTCATACATAGTGTTATTCCCTAATGCTAAAGAAAATGCAGAGATAAGATATAAAGAAGACCACAAAGTTTACGAGTGTATCATATATGGCGAGATAGAATCAAATAACATCTATTATAATACGGCTTTAGATGGCGTAACTATGGAGGCTTTGAAATGGTCTGAAGTGTCAAGCGGTGACGTGGATCATGATGACCATGTGCATCACTATGTTGACTTAGGTTTGCCAACAGGTACATTGTGGGCAACTCGTAACGTTGGTGCAGACAATATTTATGAATATGGTGGCTATTACTCATGGGGTGAAATTGAGGAGAAAGTTACTTATACTCAAGCAAATTGTACTACAAATGATGGAAATGATGTAGTGTTCACTGATATTGCTGGTATGCAAAATTATGACGTTGCTACAGCAATATGGGGTAGCGAATGGAAAATGCCAACAGATGCTGAACAAGAGGAATTGTATAATAATTGTCGAATGGAAATTGTAAAAAAGCCAACTCCTATAACGCAAGATACTCCAGATGGATTTGTTATGGGTTATATGTTTACATCAACAATTAATGGTAATCACATTTTCTTGCCTGCAGCTGGTTATCGTGACGGAGAACAATATTATGATGTAAATACTGGAGACCCAAACCCAATTCCAGAAGGAGGTCTTTATAGAGTTAATGAATATGGACATTATTTGAGTTCAACACCTTGTTCTGGTTGGAATACTGGTGCAGAATTACTTCATTTTGAGATAAATTCAGTAGGTGGTGGTTATGTGACAGCAAATTATTCAGCTTATCGCTATTACGGTTGTTCAGTGCGTCCAGTCTTGGCGAAGAAGAAAAATGAGCTTTAACCAAACCAAAATGATTCAAATTAAGGCGGAGGAGAATAATTAAATATAAGACATCACTTTTCACGGTGATGTCTTTTTTTGTTTAAATATCCTTATCTGTTTACTGGGCGATGCATCGCAAACATCCTGAGATTTCCAGATTTGATATCCACTTCTTCTTTGAGTTCGAATTGGAATTTCTTATATAAATCTACATTTCCAGCTTCCGTCTCCAAAAGGATGCCGCTTCAATCCCTAACGCTTTAGGGAAACTCTAAAACTCAGGAATTCTAGAATTTTAAACTTGTAGAGTTTTAAACGATGCCTTATGAGTTAAAAAAAAACTCCTAACTCCTAATTCATAACTCCTATTTTTGTATATTTGTACGTTTTAATAAAAATTAACAAATGGCTCAGAAACCTTCAATACCGAAAGGAACTCGTGACTTCTTGCCTGAAGTCATGGTTCGTCGTAATTATATTTTCGATACTATAAAAGGCGTTTTTAAACGTTTTGGTTTTCAACCTATTGAGACTCCTTCAATGGAGAATCTCTCAACGCTCCTCGGCAAATATGGAGAAGAAGGTGATAAACTTTTATTCCGTATCCTCAACTCTGGCGACTTCATGTCGGGCGTGGAACAGAATGGCGAACCTCTCCAAGCAGAGAAAATAGCAGGCAAGATTTGTGAGAAAGGTCTCCGTTATGACCTCACCGTGCCATTCGCACGTTTCGTGGTTCAATATCGCGACCAGATAGCATTCCCGTTCCGCCGTTATCAGATTCAACCAGTTTGGCGTGCCGACCGTCCTCAGAAAGGTCGTTACCGTGAGTTCTATCAATGTGACGTAGATATCGTCGGCAGTAACTCAATACTCAACGAAGCCGAACTAGTGCAGATAGTTGACGAGGTTTTCAATGCTTTGAAGATTAACGTTGTATTGAAAATAAATAATCGTAAAGTTCTCGCTGGCATAGC
>JAZLEF010000139.1:0-2723 GCA_045615125.1 Bacteroidales bacterium | reverse complement strand
CCGAGTCGCGAGAACAAACGATATAAGGCAATGAACTGAATATCTTGGTTAATTTCGTATCTCTCTTATAATAATTCACAGAATAGCAGAAACTCTCGAGATATTCAGAGTGTTCACGTCCATATTCAAAACAATGCAGATGAATCTTGACACCTCGTTCCGAAAGTGCCTTAATTCTAAAGAAGACATCAATAACACCGCCGTAATTGGCTGGATAAGGAATATCGAAACTTACGATATGTAAATGTTTATCAGATGTATTGCTCATATATTTCTATCAAAGTTTTTTCTTCGTTTTCCCAACATAGCTCTTGAGCTGCGAAGTTAAGATTATTTTTCCAAGTTTTCAAAGCATTTTCATCAGAAAGAGCTTCCTTAATTTTTTCTGCAATATGTTGCGGATTATGGTCATCGACAAAGGTTCCAATGTTGTAATCCCTTATTATCCTTTCTATTTCAGGAAGATGAGATGCGACGACAGGCACATTAGCTTGTATATAATCGAACAATTTATTTGGCAGACTAAAAAGATAGTTCAGGTTGTTGGCTTTATCGAGTGTGAATCCAAGCTCTGCCAGACGTGTTATCGCCATCATGTCTTTATAAGGCATTCTAGGATAGAAACGTACTCTGTCGTCCCATTGATTCTCTTTCACCTTTTGTTTTAGGATAGGAAGCACATCGCCGCCGCCTATTATCAATAAGATACAATCGTCGAGATATTGCATCGCATCGACGAGTTCTTCAGAGCCTCTATGGATATTGATTCCTGAACCTTGAAGTATGAGAATATGCTTGTCTTCAGGAAGATTCAGGCTCTCGCGTGTTGCTGCTTCCGGCAACATCTTACGCATAGGAATGTTTCTTATGATATGCACCTTGATGCCATATTTTTCTCTAAACAGATTCGCGATAGACTCATTCACTGTTATCATCTCCTTCATCTTTGGAAGGATAAACTCTTCTATCTTACGCCATACTTTCTGCACCTTAGGACGACTGACGAGCTCAGGTACTTCTGTGAAATATTCATGACTGTCGTAGATGAGTTTCTTTCTCTTTATCTTAGAAACAAGAAATGATGGCAACAAAGTATCCAAGTCATTCGACAAGAAGCAGTCGGCACGATGGAACATCAAAAAGAAGAACAATCTGATATTATATTCAGCATAGAATAATGGACCTTTCTCGAATATGAGTCTCATTCGGTGAGAACGATAAGGACGCTCATCCATGTCAGGACTTTTTCTTTGCTTACGACCGACCAACAACACCTCGAATCCTGCTTTCTGAAGTGTGAGACACGACTTATTAACTCTTTGATCTGTAACCAAGTCGTTGATAACTGATACTATAACACGTTTCAATTTAATATCTTTTTTGAGATTATAAAATTACTTCTTTTATGTCAATCTTTTACAAAAAAAACTTAATTTTGAAAAAAATTATGCAGATGAAAAAAGATTATTCTCTTCAAGGTTTAAGCACAATGGGATTCAATGTTATCGCTAAACATTTCTGCGAAATCAGTTCATTGGATGACTTGAAAAAACTTATTGATGACAAGACATTTAAAGAATCTAGAAAACTTTTCCTTGGAGGAGGAAGCAATATCCTTTTCACTGATGAATATTTTGACGGAATTGTAATACACTCTAATTTAAAAGGAATTTCGTTTGTTGAGTGCGAACAGTCAACGGATAATGAATGTCCTGAAATCCTGAATTTCTCAAATCCTGAATTCCTGACAGTAAGGTGTATGTCGGGTGAGGTTTGGAAAGATTTTGTCGATTTCACCGTCAGCAACAATCTCTACGGATTAGAGAATCTCGTCGATATTCCTGGAAGTGTAGGCGCTGCTCCTGTACAGAACATCGGCGCTTACGGCAGTGAGGTGAAAGACTGCATCACTAAGGTCTATACCATAAACATTGAAAACGGCGAGGAACGTGTCTTTGAAAACAAAGAATGCGACTTCGCTTATCGTAACAGCATTTTCAAAAAAGAAGAGAACAAGAAATATTTCATCTACGCCATCGACTTCAAGTTAAGAAGAAATGCTGAGCTTAAGTTGGAATATGGCAATATCAAAGATTTTCTTTCCAAGAAAAATATAGAATCCCCTACCCTTTCCGATGTTGCCAGCGCAATCAAGACGATACGTGCCGATAAGTTACCAGAAGTAGGTGTTGTTGGAAGCGTCGGCAGCTTCTTCCAGAATCCTATCGTCAGCGTTGAAAAATATCAAAATGTCAAGGAATCATATCCAGAAGTGCCTTCATATCCTAACGACAATGGCGTCAAGATTCCTGCGGGATGGCTGATAGACAAGTCAGGATGGAAAGGATACAGAGAGAATCATGTCGGTGTCTGGGACAAGCAGGCGCTCGTCCTCGTCCATTACGGAGGCGGCAGACCAGAAGAGATTCTAAACCTCATGAAGAAAATACAAGAAAGCGTCAAAGATAAATTCGGCATTGAGATAAAACCGGAAGTGAATCTTGTTTGAGAATACAAGACCACAAGACTACAAGTGGAGACGTCACCCTCAATGGTTCAACATCACTTTCTCGACATTGATTTTTCCGTCCAGGTCTTTTACTATTAGGAAATACATTCCGGAAGAAAGATTTTCCATGTCTATTTCATTAGTATTGAATTTGCCAACACTTTGTCCTTGCATATTATAAATCTCAACAGAACTTACGTTTACATCTTCTATT
>JAZLEF010000138.1:0-19290 GCA_045615125.1 Bacteroidales bacterium | reverse complement strand
TTGGAACCAGCAGCCCTTAATGTATGAATAAAAATTATTCTATATATTCCTATTATAATATTTCTCCAAAATATACCCTGAAATACTTGCTTTTTTATCTTCAATATTAAGTTTCTTTCTGATATTTGACCTTGATTTCCTGACAGAGTCAGAACCCAATTCTACAAAGTTCGCTATATCATCAGTACTTATAGGAGCTATTGATAACAAGCATATCTTATACTCAGTCTCGTTCAATTCAGGATATGACTCTTTTATGAATGACGTTATCTTATTATATGAAGATTCTATGACATCAACACTTGCTTCAAAGGCAGTTTTGTATGGAGAACCATACGCATATTCTTTAATCTCTTTTACATTTTTGTTAGTTTTATTATTACGCTCAAATGTGTTGACTTTCCGTATGACATCGAAACGTGCTTTCAGACTGTTGTCGAACGATTCTTTTATCTCATGCTTGAATTTGTCATAATCGTTCTTCACATTGCTTAAATCCTCGACCTCTTTTGTCAGCACTTGTTCTCTACGCTTTGACTTTGTTATCATTATGAAAGATATAATAGAAACAAACAATAATGTAATCAAAACAAATACTGTTAATATCAATCGTTTATTTAATTTTGTTTGATATATGTTTCTTTGTAATTCATAATCGTATTTTTCTTGTATTTCATATACGTTTTGTTGCATATTTTGCTCGTAAATATCATTATACGCATATGTCAATTCTTTTTGATAATACAATGCACTATCATACATGTTGTTCTGTATATAATATATTGAAAGCGCATCACACATACTAATTTTTGTATGATTTACTTCAATAGTATCAAATTCTTTCCTTAACTTATTAACATATATTTTTGCAGAATCAATATTTTCATCATCAAGAAAAAAGCGTAAAAAGTTTAAATTGTAAAAACAATTAGATATGTAATCATGATTGTGATTGACAGACATATTTAAATATTTCCACGCAAGTTCTCTTTCATTATTTTCTTTGTAATAAATATGTGCATTTTGGTAAATTTGTGATTTTGTGTTTTCGTCAGCAATTTTTTCAGCTATATCAATCGAACGTTCAATATAGTATATGGCTTGGTCATTATCATCTCTCAAATAATACATCTTAGCAAGATTGGCATAACTTCTCGCTTTCTCTACATTACCATTTGCTAACTTAACAGATTCAATATATATATCTAATGCTTCATCCCAATATGTCTGCTTGCTAAACACCTCTGCCATATAATTGTTTATCCTCCACATATAAAGGGAATCATGCATGTTTTCTGCCAATGAGAAAGCGGTTTTATAATCCCTCATCGCATTTTCATATTCGCCTCTTTCATCATAGACGCAGGCACTATACAGATGGGCGTACATTTGGTATTTTGAACTTTGGCTGTTGGCTATTGACTTTTGAGCTTTTTTGTCGAAATATTTTTTTGTTTCAAAAATATTAGTGTCGTCTTTTATATCGTCGTAGTTTTTATACTTGGCTTGTACTTTTGTTACAAGATATTCCATGTATTTATCTTTCTTCAGGAACTTCTCCGGCATCAGGATGGAGTCGAGATACATGGCTGCCGTGTCGGGGCTTGTCTCGATGACTGACTGAGCCTTCTCCAAAAACGTTTCCGCATCATCATGACGCGAACATGACAATGACAATATAAGCAATGACAATATATACAGGACTTTTCTCATAGACTGAATTTTCTGCAAAAATACAATAAATAATCATTAGAATCACTCTACCCCCCCATAAAAATTGAAAAAAAATATATAAGTTCCCTTTAAAACAGCCTTAAAAACACTTCAAAGCGTCATAAACGCTTCACATGCAAAGTCCCTTCAAGAAGGTAACTCGGAGGGACAATACCTCCACGTTCAAGCCTACGGTTTTCGAATAAAAATTCCTAGAAATAATTTTTACCCGAAAAAACGATACGGTATTGCCGTCCGAGTTGTTATCCGCTTCGGGACTTAGCAAGCGAAGCGACCTACGACGCATATTACAACAGGTCAAAATCTATATTGGTGTATTTCACAAATGCCATGTCTATATTCCAATGACACAATCCATCAACCTCTGATATCCTTTTTAGTACAGATCTTTTAAGTGGGGACTAAAGCAGCTCTGCTCTCAACTCAGCATATTACATAATCATCCTCGCTTTTTCCATTCGTTTCCACTCGATTTTTTACTCTTTCGTGCCTTTATCTCATACATGGTTAGGACAAGTGATGACATACTATGATACATATAGCCAACAACTTTAATATCAGTATTTTATAAATTTTTACCATATATATTTGCAGTGACAAAATCAGTTATCACCACTAAAATCACATGCTTATGGCAAAGAAAAATGCAAGGGATGGAACCCCTACAGAAAATCCTCAGATGAGTGACATCGTGCTGATTCTAGACAAAAAGGAACTGCAAATCCAAGCTGTTTCAGAAATCAGCGAAGATGGCAGTTATTCGGCAGTACCTGCAGACCAGGAACACAAAAACTCATTTCTAAAGATTGACCGTTCCTCAAATCTTTTCGAAAACTTTGTGAAGAATTTCTGGAGTCAAATCAAAGACCCTACTCGTTTCGGCCTCTATTCAATTATAGAAAAGGAACTGGATAGTATCAAGATCAAGCAGGCAATAGAAGACATCATCGCAGGAAAAAAGACGGATGCAGCGGAGGATTTCCTAAAAAAACATGAGATAGCATCCGCAAATAATGAAAAACAAAATATCAATAATCAAAATCAAGAAGACATGGCAAAGAAAAATCAGACACAAGCGCCCGTCGTTGAAACCAACGACCAGCAGAACAATCACTATCGTTACAACGAGTCCATGATCAACTGGGACCAGCTGAATCACTTCGGCATTTCCCGTGACTACCTACAGGAAAAAGGTCTCCTTGACTCCATGCTCAAAGGCTACAAGACAAACCAGCTTGTACCTATCACTATGAATTTCGGCTCTGCCGTATTACGCACAGACGCTCGTCTGTCATTGCAACAGTCTAATACCGGCGAGGTAGTACTCGCCATCCACGGCATCAGAAAACAACCCGAACTGGAACGTCCATATTTCGGGCACATATTTTCTGATGAAGATAGAAAAAACCTGCTCGAAACTGGCAACATGGGACGTGTGGTTGAACTCAAAGGACGTAACGGAGAATATGTCCCATCATTCATCAGTCTTGACAAACTTACCAACGAAGTTGTCGCAATGCGTACAGACAATCTGTACATACCCAATGAAGTCAAAGGTGTAGAACTGACGGATCAGGAAAAGATGGACCTCCGAGAAGGCAAGAAAGTATATATAGAAGGTATGACAGCTAAGTCTGGCAATGAATTCAACGCTTACATACAAGTCAGCGCAGAACGCAGAGGCATAGACTTCATATTCGAGAACGACCGCATATTCAACCGTACCGCCCTCGGTGGTGTAGAACTGACGAAACAGCAGATAGATGACCTCAATGCTGGCAAGGCTATATTCGTCGAAAATATGCAGCGTAAGGACGGCGAGCTTTTCTCGTCGTATGTTAAACTTGACGAAGCTACTGGAAGACCTGCTTACACACGATATAATCCAGACTCTCCGGAAGGTGCAAGAGAAATCTATATTCCTAAGGATATAGGAGGAGTAAAACTCACCAATGATGAGATGAAAGATTTACGTGGAGGACGACCTATTTTCCTTAATGATATGATCAACAATCGTGGAGAAACATTCTCATCATTCATCAAGGCTGATCTAGAAACCGGAAAACTCATGTATTCACACACGCTTGACGGTTTCGATCAAAGAGCAAAGTTTGAGATTCCCAAAGAAATCTTCGGTGCCAAACTTTCCGGCCAGCAGCGTGCCGATCTGCAAAGCGGCAAATCGATACTTGTAGAAGGCATCAAGGGATTTGACGGCAAGACCATCTCGCAATACGTAAAAGCAAACTTCAATCAAGGAAGACTTGACATGTACAATGAAAATCCGGATCGCAAACCTAACGCCTCACAGCGTAATGTAGTAACAGAAACACAGCAAAAACGTCAGTCAAAAGGACAGAACATATAATGGTCACATCAAATAATGTATAACTAATAAAAACAAATCAATATGAACGACAATAACAGCACACCTTTCATGGTGGATGATATAAATTGGGAAGAACTGTCAGGAATCGGTATCCTAAAGGATGAACTCGAAGCGGCAGGAGAACTCGAAACTTTGCTTCGAGGCGAGAAAACAGGTGTTGTATCACTCAGTCTGGTTCTGCTTGGAGTTGATGTGGTTATGGATGCCACCCTTCAGCTTGTCCGCAAAAATAATTCTCCACTTCTCGAAATAATCGGCATCACGCCTTCTGGTCAATAACATTATTATAAATCCAAAACCGCTTTCCGTACACATAGGTAACGGGAAGCGGCTATTAAAACTAACAAAAATCATGATAGCAATTATAGCAGAAAAACCAAGCGTAGGCAAGGATATAGCCCGCGTCATCGGTGCAACTGAAAAAAAAGACGGTTATATGGAAGGTAACGGTTATATTGTAACCTGGGCACTTGGACATCTCGTTTCTCTTGCCATGCCTTCAGCATACGGATATGGCAAAGCCTCAGCGCAAGAACTACCAATGCTTCCAGAAGAATTCAAACTTGTGGTACGACAGATAAAAACAGACAAAGGCTTTGTTACAGACATAAGTGCGGCAAAACAGCTTAAAGTCATTGACGATGTATTCGGACGATGTGCAAGCATAATAGTAGCAACAGATGCAGGACGCGAAGGAGAACTTATCTTCAGATACATTTACCACTATCTCGGATATACCAAGCCATTCAAGCGACTATGGATATCGTCGCTCACAGACGAAGCAATTCGAGCTGGTTTGGACAGTCTAAAAGATGGCATGGCATACGATAGTCTTTATCATGCAGCCGACTGTCGCGCCAAGGCTGACTGGCTCGTAGGAATGAACGCAAGCCGTTCATTATCCGTAGCATCAGGGTTGCCAAACAATTCACTCGGACGCGTACAGACGCCTACGCTTTCCATGATATGCAAACGTTTCAAAGAGAACCGTAGCTTCACTCCTACCCCATATTGGCAAATGCATATCACAATAGAACACAATGGAAATTTCCGCCAGTTCTTTCATGTTGAAGACTTCGACAGCCAGGAACTTGCAGAGATGGCTTACGAAAGATTCTCACCAAACTCCAAAGCCTTAATTACAAAAGTCGAATGTAAGAAAACATTCCAGCAGGCTCCACTTCTATATGACCTGACCACTTTGCAAAAAGACTGCAATATTTACCATAATTTGACAGCAGAAAGAACTCTATCAGTAGCACAGTCCCTTTACGAAAAGAAATACATCTCCTATCCAAGAACTGGAAGCAGATATATACCTCACGATATGATGGATCAGGTCCGTCAGTCGCTATGTGTAATTGCAACCATGCCTGAGTTCAATGAATATGGCAACAGCATTGATTTCAGCAAGTTGAACATGCGCAGCGTTGACAACAGCAAGATAACAGACCACCATGCACTTGTCATAACCGGCATAGAACCTCACAATTTGGATATTCTGGAACAGACTGTATATACAATGATTGCAGGACGTATGCTTGAAGCATTCTCACCTAAATGCGAAAAGGAGACTCTTGTACTTGAGGCAACAGCTGAGGAAATGAAATTCCGTTCCAGTTCGACATCAATAGTCAATCCAGGATGGAGATCCGTATTCTCTCGCAAAGAAGACGCCGAAAAAGACGAGACCGAAGCAAACAAAGGTACGGCATGTTTTTCCGAGAACGTATGTATTCCTGTTACAGGACGCGGTATCGTACAACGCAGCACCAAGCCCAAACCACTATTCACAGAAGCGACACTTCTATCCGCAATGGAAACTTGCGGAAAGAACATAACAGACGAGAAAGCAAAGGAAGCCATTAAAGACCAGGGAATAGGAACACCTGCAACACGAGCTGCTATCATTACTACACTATTCCAGCGCAATTACATTGAACGCATTGAAAAGTCATTGGTACCAACAGACAAAGGCTTATACATCTACGAAGCCGTAAAAGACATGCAGATTGCAAACGTTGATTTGACTGGCATCTGGGAAAAGACGCTGATGCAAATAGAACAACGCACTCTGGACCATAGGACATTCATGCATTCCATTGAAAGCTTCACCGCAAATGCCACACGCGAAGTTCTCGGATTGAAATTTGACATTCCAGAACCGAAATCATTTCCTTGTCCTAAATGCCATACAGGGAAAGTGACGATACGTTCTAAAGTGGTAAAATGCGACAATTCGGAATGCGGACTGCGAATATTCCGCAAGATGATGAACAAGGACCTTAGCGAACAGCATCTTGAAGACCTGCTCGTATCAGGAAACACAAAAGTCATAAAAGGTTTCAAAGGTAAGAATGGTAATAAATTCGATGCCGCTGTCACTTTTGACGATGAATTTAATGTAAGGTTGAAATTTCAAGGGAACAAGAAATCCAATAACAAAAGAAAATAAAGTAAAGCTATCCCGATTCATAAAAACAATCGGGATATGCCATTTCTGCCAACGATTTTATGAATATGAAAACAAATAACGCCAAAGCAAGAAAGATAATGAAGCTGACAGGTTTTATTCTTTCAGCAATAGTAACGGCATTAGGATTCAGTTACCTCTATACACGAGGTGTATCGCCAGTATGGGCTGCGGTAGCCATCGTATGCTTTCCTGGATTTTTCAGATTTATATACAGGATTGCCTGCATCGTAATGGCTGGACTGATTATCTTTGCTATTCTAAGTTTCTTGGTGTTTTAAATATAGAAATCCATTATTATACATTGCAATATAGTTTACAAAGTGGGCGGCTAAAATTTTAGTCGCCTACTTTGTATTATAAAATATGATTTTCTGTGATTACAAACTTTTTGCACACGCATTTATGCTCAGCCAAAAAACATTTATCAAGTAAAAAAAGCAAATTATATTTATTGAAATTAAAATACAAAATAACTACAAGACATATACACATTCCATTGGCGATCCGATGAACTACAGGGCAAAATTGGCAAATGCTTCTTTTCGGACGGCAAGGTCATGCCACTGGTTTCGAAAAAAATCATCCTCACTGCGTTGCGGTATTTTTCCCGAAAACCTTGCCTTACCGGAAGCATTAGCCGTAAAGCCCTCGTAGTTCAACGGACTTCGCCAAAGTCCGAGTATTAACCATATAAAAGAAAATGAGATGAATCAAGCATCAGTAACAAGACAACAAATGACTCCGATACATATACCATCGGTACGCAGAAGAAATGTAAAGGTTATAATACCGGAAGTAAAACAAAAAGAAAAAAAAGAACCTGTTCTAATATCAGAACTCATCAATCCCATCTTGGAAATAAGCAGGCATCCTGACCGCAACAGACTGCTAGCAGAATACCTCAACAGGTGACATCAGAATTAAACAAATTAGTATTAACATTAAACTATAAAACTATGTTTTTTACATCAATTTCACAGATAATGACTGACAGCGTGGATATTACGCTAGTCATACGCAAAACCAACGGACAACTTACGGTATCAACATTACCAAAGGCAAACCGACTGAAAGATGAGGCTCAAAACCACATCATTCCGCTGACTCTTACCGGTACACCAGAAGAGATGGATGCCGGATTCCTTCAAGCCATGGCTCAGCCGGTACGCAAAGCTATGGGACTTATATCCAATATGGTAGAATTCGAGAAACAGACAGATATAGCTGCTGCCAACAGCAAAGCAGCAAAGGATGCCAAATCTAAAGAATCAAAAGAGGAAAAGGAAAAACGCGAGAAATATGACAGACTTATTAAAAAGGCGGAAGAAATGATAACATCCCGAAAACATAGGGATGCAATCAATGCTTTACAACAAGCACGCATTTATGCGACGACTGAAAATCAGAAATCTATAGATGAAAAAATTGCAGAACAGAAAAAAGCCTTAAGTCAAGGAAGTCTCTTCGACATGATGGATGACACTCCAGCGCCGCAACAGCAGCATGCTGTACAAACTCAAATACAAACAATCAATACGTCAAGACAAGCGCCTCAACAACAGACAATGATGCAACCTATACAACAGCCTATGCAGCAGAGACATGTCCAGCATCCTACACATCCTCAACCCATAACGACACAGCAATGCGGACATCAGAATGCATCTCAGCGGTATAACTACCAGCAAGGAGAAATACCTATGTTCCAACAAAATGAGCAGGAATATGCTGCTGAAAGCCAGGAACAGACATATATCTATAATGAAGGACCTTCATACCGTCCTGAAGACTATGAAGAATATCCAGATTTTCCACAGCATATGCTAGAATCAAATTATCACCAAACATACGCAAATACATTATAAAAATATGGCACTCACAGTAAACGACATGAAAAGATCATTCACCTTTAAGAAAGGTACAGAAATGATAAGCCTGCCTGACCCGAATCCGTCAGAATCAGCTGAAAACGTAATGAGCTACTACTCTAACATCTATCCGGAACTTACCACTGCGACAGTACACGGACCTACTATCAAGGATGACATCGCAGTCTATGAATTCAAAACAACAATAGGTACAAAAGGATAAGAAAATGAATACGGATATAAAAAATAACAAACCATGCATACCTTTGGAGAAACATCAGTCAGATCGTCTTGCACGCATGATAATAGCGTCAATAAGACGGGAAGTACAACATGGAGTGACAAGAACGGAAAGAGTTACGGCGCCAAGCGGTGCCGTAATTCTTTTCTAAAAAACGCAGTATCACCATTACCTCCACATTCCATTATCAGAGAAGATCATAACGGAGATACATACAACCTTATCACACAGAAAAATTATGACTATCTCCGTGATTCATATTTCAGATATGCAGAACTTATGAATGAAAAGGCTGAACATAATCCTGGAAGAAGCATAGGTGAAGGCATATCAAATCTTTATCATGAAATGAACGCACTTGTCGGAGACAGCATAAATCTCAATTATGAAGAAGATTGCGGATGTCTCTACTTCAATCTATGGAAGGCTCACATTTGGGGAGATTACACACTGTACTATTTCCCAATAAAATTCGTAGAAGAGCTTAACCCGAAACTGAGACGTATAGCAATAACATTCATGCATCATCTGATGAAAGGAAACGAATTCACGACCATCAATAATGAAGATGACATGGACTGGGTTATCGAGATGCTTTCTGATGATTCTGAAAACGAGAATCCCAAAGATCGTAAAAACAAAAAACAACTTCTGCATTCATACACTTCAGGGAAGGCATACATACTTCTCAACAGAGTGTGGAACAAGTCTTATTACAAAAATCTGACAAAAGCAATCAACGAATACGATTGTCGCAATGACTTTGAAAAAGGACTAATCTACATAATGAAAAGCGGCATTGAATTCACAAAACCGGTTAAACCAATAATACGCTATGCTTACGATCCATTCTACGACGATGAACCGGACTTCCTTCCTATGGAACTTGGACAGCAGATAAGGATGGTCTATGACTGTAACGATATGGTGACCGAATATCTCGAAGATCTGTTCAACTCCAATCGTCAGGAATCATACGAAATACTGCCAACATCAACATTCAAAGTAACGCCACAGTCTAACAAAATATTCAAAATAGAAGACTCTTATCCAGAAAGATTCTTCAAATGGGCTGATAAATTTATAAACTATATACGATAAAGGAAATGGAAACGAACAAACTGACAAGACAGATAAATGCAGTTCTTCATCCGCATGCTGCACTAATTGCATATTCTTCCGACTGTGACGGAAGCTACTTTCTTGAGCTTAGAAGCATTGATGAAGAAGGAAACATGAGTGAAGGTCGCCCCGTAACTGTAGATTTTATAAATGAACTGATTAGCGGATATTCGGAAAGACATGGATGTACTCCGCATGGCAGCGTTCCTTCAAACCTTCTCTGGTGCGACACACGCAAAGGCATTGAGAAATACGTATGGTACAACCCTCCACAAAAACGAATGATGTTCTTTAAAGAATCGCTGAATCTCGAAAATGCCGAATACAACCTGCCCGGACTTATATATGAGGTAAACAACGAGCATCTGAATATCTATGCTTATATTGACCCCGACCTGACATCCGACTCCAAACTATATGCAGCCCCGTTCTTCAACGTAACAGCGTCAAGCGTATGTCTTGGCTCTGCTAAAATATCAAAGCCTTCTGTACTGACATACGACAGACTTATAGAGTACTGGGAAAAGAAATTCTGGCTAACGGAATTCTCACATTTAGGAAGCAGAGGGAACCCGACAAAAAACAATCTTATACTAGTAACAAAAGCGGCAAAGAACGCCCCATTCAACCTTGAAGAGCTAATGCCGCTACAAAATATGAAACTTAAAGACATACTGAAATGAAAAGAATACATTATACAGACGGCTATCTGCTAAATCCACAGCATCCTATAACCATAAGTCTCATCGGAGCAGGAGGAACAGGCTCACAGGTACTCACTTGTCTGGCACGACTTGATGTAACACTGAGGAATCTCGGTCATCCCGGACTATTCATAACGCTATACGATCCTGATGATGTAAGTGAAGCCAATATCGGAAGACAACTGTTCGGATATTCTGACCTTGGACTTAACAAGGCTAGTTGCCTAATTACACGAATCAACAATTTTTTCGGCAATGACTGGAAGTCTGTGTCAAAACATTATCCATCAAATTTGAAAGATGCACGTCGTGATGATATAGCGAATATAACCATAACCTGCACTGACAACATAAAATCCAGAATAGACACTTGGAATATACTAAAAGATATACCTGCAAGAAATTACACTGATTACAGTACCCCACTCTACTGGCTTGACTTCGGTAACACCCAATCTTCAGGACAAGTTGTATTGGGAACAGTACCAAGAAGAATAAAACAGCCGAAATCACAGATATACAAGACAGTACCTTCGTTAAAGGTCATCACAAAAATGGTGAAATTCTCAAAAATAAAAGATGATGATTCAGGTCCAAGCTGCTCACTAGCAGAAGCATTAGAAAAACAGGATCTGTTCATCAATTCCACATTAGCACAATTGGGATGCGATATACTTTGGAAGATGTTCCGTCACGGAATGGTTGAACACCAAGGACTTTATTTGAACCTAAACACGATGAAAGTCAACCCTATAATGGTATAACAACCGACATACAAGCCGTCAGATTATTTCATGGATATGACGGCTTTTTTTATGTTGCACCTCATTCTATAACAATATATTTTAAATTTAACGTTATGTTTACGAATTCGCTTGAAACAATATCGACCATACCACATAACTAACTAAACTAACTGGTTCGTCCGGGAACAAACACAGGATGTAATGAAAATTGGTAAAAAACTGGCCATAGGCTATATTGTCATTGCCGCACTAATAACAGGTATAGTATATACATATATTCACGAATGGCGGCAGATGAATAGATTAGAGAATGAGATAAAACAGATTCACGAACTAAGAAAAAACATACGAGCTGCATACGCACACATGCTTGACCTTACCATGTTCGGTGAGACCATACTTGAATGGAATGATGAGGATCCTGCCATATACCGTGCTAAACGGTTGGAACTTGACAGCATACTATGCGTATTCAAAGAATATTATTCCGGTGAAAGAATTGACAGTCTGAGAGTTCTGATGACAGAGAAGGAAAACCTTCTTCTTAATATCTCAAAACTCTTTGAACGACAGATGGAACTCAGCGAGGAACTCGCAGAACGTGTACCCGCAATAGCATACGAAAGCATAAAAGAATCAAAGAAAAGGAAGAAAGAAGGATTTCTTGGAATTTTTAAGAAAAAGGATAAGAAAATCCAATCCGTCACATCGGCGCAACTCCATTCCCTCAACCGTGATGTCATAAAGAAACAGACAGAACATTTCAGCAGACTTTCTATAACAGCTGACAGCCTCGCTTATCGTAACCATGACATCAACTGCCAACTCAAAAATATCATCGAGGCGATGGACGAACGCATCACCACAGATCTGGGTGAACGAGAGCGACAAATCATAAAGACGAGAGAGGAATCAAAAATATACATCGCTGGCATTACATTATTCCTGTTTCTGATGCTCCTTGTATCATACTTCGTCATCATGCGTGATTATACGGGCAAGGAACGTATCCGCAAGAAGTTGGAAGAAAGCAACCGTAAGAATGCGGAACTGCTTGAAATGCGTAAAAAAATCATCCTCACCATCTCGCATGACATACGTGGTCCACTTAACGGAATCTACGGCAGTGCGGAACTGGCGATGGATACACGCGACAAAAAGAAACGTAATCATAAACTCAAGAACATCACCGCCAGTTGCAAGCATATACTTCAGCTCGTAAACAATCTGCTTGATGTCTACAGACTTAACGAAGCAAAAGAGACAGCCCGCAGAATACCTTTCCGCATTTCCGACATGCTTAACCGTACCACCGACGGCATTATACAGCAAACCGATGCCAAAGGTCTGTTCTTCGAACATGAGTTCAAAGACACCGATGTCGTTGTAAAAGGAGACCCTGACAGGATAGAGCAGATAATCGGCAATCTGCTGTCGAATGCCATAAAGTTCACCTCCGCTGGACATGTCAGGCTCAAGGCAAGCTATACGGACGGGAAACTCATCATAGAAGTAAGCGACACTGGCATAGGCATGTCTGAAGAACTGCTGCGACGTATATATCTGCCTTTTGAACGTGCTACTGATGACAGCAACACTGAAGGTTTCGGTCTTGGTCTGACAATCACAAAAGGACTTGTGAACCTGCTTGACGGCTCTATAAACGTAAAGAGCGAGCCGGGAAGCGGCACCACGTTTACCGTCATGTTGCCGTTGCCGATAACCAACGATAACATTGATGAAGAAGATGTGGTATTTGACGACTCCATGCATTTTCCACAGAATGTAATCGTCATTGACGACGACTCTTTCCAGCTTGAGGTCATCAAGGATATGCTGGAACGTAACAGAGTCTCATGCACAGTCTGCACAAAA
Source organism: Bacteroidales bacterium (assembly GCA_045615125.1). GTDB lineage: Bacteria > Bacteroidota > Bacteroidia > Bacteroidales > F082 > Limimorpha. The sequence continues at coordinate 6,135 of JAZLEF010000138.1, read as the reverse complement.
GTCGAGAAGCTGACAGAAGAATTGCGCAAAAGGAACTATGACCTGCTGCTAACAGACATCCAGATGCCTGACGCCAACGGGTTTGAGCTGTTGAAACTGCTTCGAAGGTCACGTATCGGCAACTCGAGAGACATACCCGTCGTAGCTATGACGGCACGAAGCGACAGCGAAAGGAACACATTGCTTGAGGCAGGTTTTGACGGATGCATATTCAAGCCATTCTCCATGAATGAACTGCTCAAATACATAGCGACCGTCATCAAAAGACGTGAACTTGAACATAAGACGGACTTCTCCAAAATACTTGCGGATGTGACAGACAGGAGACACATCCTTGAATCCATGATCAGGACCTGTGAAAAGGATATGGCGGACCTGAGAAACGCCATGATGTCAAATGACATCGAATCAATGCGAAGCACCGCACATCGCATGTTCCCGATGTGGGAGATGCTCTCAATGGAAAGCGTCCTGTCAGCATACCGCAATATATTGAAAAATCAGGGTTCTGACATCAGGACAATAACGAGCAACACGAAACTCATCATAGACCATATAGAACGTCTTATGGATGATGCAGAAAATGAGATAAACAGAACAGCCGATGAAGAAAAGGATACTGATAGTAGAGGATAACGTGACACTGTCGCAGGTTCAGCGGCAATGGCTATGCCGTGAGGGTTATGACGTTGTCACCGCAATAGACGAAGCAATCGCCCGCAAGCTATTAAACAAAGAAAAATTCGACCTCATACTCTCTGACGTACGTTTGCCCAAAGGTGACGGCATATCACTGCTCGGATGGCTGAACAGGGAAAGACTTGACATACCGTTTGTGATAATGACGGAATACGCTTCGGTAACCGACGCTGTCAAGGCTATCAAGATGGGTGCGAAGGATTATCTTGCCAAGCCCGTATATCACGAACAGTTGGTTGAAATGACAAAGGAACTTCTGAAGCCCGTATCGACGATACGCAGGAATGAGAAGGAACTGTTCAAACGAGTCAGTCCCAAGGCGAAGGAAGCGGAATATCTTGCAGAGCTTGTCGCTCCATCAGACATATCCGTTCTTATACTCGGAGCAAACGGCACGGGTAAGGAATCCATAGCACGAAGCATACATTTCCACAGCGCACGTAAGGACATGCCGTTTGTCGCAGTGAATTGCGGCGCAATACCACGGGAACTCGCATCTTCCATGTTCTTCGGTCATGTCAAAGGAGCTTTTACAGGCGCTGACAGCGACAGGACAGGTTACTTCGATGCCGCCAACGGAGGAACGCTCTTCCTTGACGAGATCGGCACGTTGCCTTTTGACATGCAATCGTCTCTGCTACGTGTATTGCAGGAAGGGACATTCATGCCGACAGGCTCGAACACTGAACGCAATGTGAATGTCCGCATTGTGGCGGCTACCAACGAAGATATGGAGAAAGCCATCAGTGACGGGCGTTTCCGCGAGGATCTGTATCATCGGTTGGGAGAGTTCGAGATTCTCCAGCCATCACTGCGTGATTGTCCTGAAGACATTCTGCCGCTTGCGGAGTTCTTCCGTAAAAGGTTTTCCGAGGAGTTGCATAAGGAGACAGCCGGTTTCACATCAGAAGCAGAACGGCTGCTTCTTTCACACGTATGGTCGGGAAACATCAGGGAGTTGCAGAACAAGATAAGACGTGCGGTATTGATGACAAAGGATAAACTTATTGACCACACAGCATTGAACATCATAACATCACCGCCAATACAATCAAGCACTGTGGAAATACCGTTACTGCCGTTAAGAGACGAGGAGAACGAAAAGCAGAGAATTATCAGAGCGTTACATTCTTGTAGCAGAAACAAATCAAAGGCGGCTTTAATGCTCAAGATTAACCCATCCACATTGTACAGGAAAATGGATAAATATGGCATAAAACTGTAAACGGACAAATTATAATACAATAAATTATAATAGGTATCATCCGTATTTTTATTGCATTTTACAATAGCAATTTGCGAAAAGTCTTGCATTTTGCAATAGTCCTCAAACATCACAATATTCTTTCTAAGATTTTTATTTTACTGATACACAGCATTGTATCCATGTATTATTATGTCTTATCATGTCATTGGCACGCACTGTGACATTCATGACGGTATAACCTATTGCGCAACAAGGTGTGATAAACCGATTATTAACACTTAATACAGATTATACCATGATACAGATAAATATTGAAACAGCCCATAAAATGTTCAACCAAATGATGGAACGTTTCGACAGAATTGAGAAAATGATTGATAGAATGAACAAGATGAAGGAGTGTCTTGACGGTGATACTCTTTTGGACAACTACGACCTGTGCAAACTGTTAGGTGTCACATACCGCACTTTGGCACGCTATCGTCAGAAAAAACTTGTACGTTACTATATGATTGACGGACGCACATATTACAAAGCTTCCGAAATCAAGGAGTTCTTCGAACAGAAAGGTTTGCCACTTCCTGCAAGCATGAGAAACAATCCTAAATGCTAACCACACAACTACTATGTAATATGGAAATTGTATGTATAGAAAAGAAAGCTTTTGATGAGATATGCAGTCATTTAAGCGAGTTTGAAGATAGATTAAACAGATTATGCAACTCAAGCCAAGATTTTGCCTTAAAGAACTGGATGGATAACCAGGATGTTTGCAAGATACTACGCATCTCAAAACGCACATTACAAGTATATCGTGAGAAAGGATTGATACCATTCGCACGTATCAAGCACAAAATTTTCTACAAACCAGACGATATCCAGAGATTCATTGAAAGCAACTATCACCCAATCAAAAACAAACGACAATGAGCCACTTTTTCAAAGACAAGACGGATACACAGATTACAGAAATATTAAAGCAATTGAAACGCATAAACGAACTGCTACGTAAGACTAGTAGAATGATACAGCCTACCTTAAACAACGAAAGGTTTCTTACTGATGAAGAATTATCAAAGATTCTGCGAGTCAGCAGACGCACATTACAGGAGTACCGTTCCGCAGGTATAATCCCCTACTACCTTGTACAAGGTAAAGCATTGTACAAGGAATCCGAAATAGAAAAGATACTCAACGATTCACACAAACGTTGCGTAGAAGAGCAGCGCTGGGTATGATCTACAAACAACAGCAACAATCCATATGGGTCGTTGCTGTTGTTTTTTTCACAGACTTCTTCGTTTCCATTTTCTACATCGTCCAAACTCCAGTTCTTCATCGAAAAGTTCCACCTTCTTGTCAGCAGTAACTTCTCTCAATCGCTTCATATCCTCATCGACTTTTTTGTCTGTAACATGAGCATATATCTGCGTTGTAGTAATCGAAGTATGTCCCATCATTTTGCTCACTGTTTCAATTGGAACACCTAACGAGAGAGTCATATGAGTTCCAAAATTATGACGAGCCTTATGAAAAGTAAGATGGAAACCATACTCTTTACCTAATTCACTTGTAAGTTTGATCATATAGTCACGACAGTAAAGATTGAAAACCTTATCATCCTTTCTTTCATGCTTATACTTTTCAATAATACGCAAAGGCACATCCAACAATCGCACAGATGACAATGTATCAGTTTTCTTACGTCTTATGTGAATCCACCAACTTCCATCTTCTGATTGCTTTATGTCATTCACAGACAAACGTTTCAAATCAGCATATGCCAGTCCTGTAAAGGTGGAAAATATAAACCAATCACGTACACGTTGCAGATTAGGCTTATCAATCTGTATTGCCATCAACGTCTTAAGGTCTTCCAGTCTCAAATGCCTGCTCTTACGTTTAGGCAAGGACGGATGCAAACGACTATAAGGATCCCTACGCAATGTACCTTGACTGACAGCTCGCATAGTCATTTTTTTCAGTCGATAAAGATGATCATGCACAGTCTTTGGGGACAGACGGCAATCACTTTGCAGAAAAATCTCAAAGTCATCATAAAACACTTTGTCAAGACTTCGCAAAGTAACATCTTCAACACCACGTTTCTCACGAACAAATGTTTCAAGATAACCGTAAGAACGTTGATAGCATAAATAAGTTTCCTTTATACGGTCTATACCTATCCGCTTTTTGAATTCTTCGTTATGTTCTCGGAAAAGGGCAAGTAGTGTCACCGTCTTTTGTCCGATACCTTTGACGGCATTCTTAACAAGTTCCGCCGTAACAAATCCAAAATTCTTCTTGATATTGTTGTAGTGTTCTGAAATCTCTTTAGTCAGTTCATTAATAGCTCTGTTTACAGTTATAGCATTCTCGCTACGTCCATCGGCACACCCCTTATCGGGATTCCAAATATCTGGATTTACAGACACTTTTGTGCCTATCTGTTCCCATTCTGCATCTATGCTAACCTTACACAATAGTTGACACATTCCGTCCTTTCTTACTTTTGTACGATTGATATAAAACAAAACCGCAAATGTACTGCGACGCTTTGCCTTGTTATTATCCAAATTCTTGTTTGTATTCATATATAGCTAATTTTATGATTATCAGATAATGATAGTAAAGCGTTCACTGATCTTACTATCGAGTTTTATTGTATCAGAACTTATTTTATCATCTGTGATTTTTGCATAAATCTGAGTTGTTTCTACACGTGTATGTCCCAACATCTTACTAACAGTCTCAAGGGGAACTCCATGTGAAAGCGTGATTTCTGTAGCATACGTATGTCGTGCCATGTGAAAAACCAACTTGCGATTTATACCACATATAGAAGCGATTGTCTTCAAGTACTTGTTTACATCAGAATTGCTATACATAGGTAACAATTTACCGTTAGGATCCACACCACAATACTTATTGAGTATTTGCAATGGGACATCAAGAAGCGGGACATCGTATTCTACTTTGGTCTTCTTACGTGATGTATGTATCCACAGAGTACCATTTTCATCCTTCACCATGTTATTCCTAGTAAGCGTGCACATATCTCCATAAGAGATACCTGTATAGCATGAGAACAGAAACAGATCTCTTACAATGTATAGCCGTGCATTATTCAATGGTGTTGTCATCAATAGATTCAATTCTTGTTCCGTCAGGTATTTCAGTTCCCGTTTAGGACGTTCCGTCTCATACCCCCAGAATGGATTGAATGTCAGAATCCCATCAGCTATGGCTTCTTTAATTACAGTTTTCAAGCTTGTAGTAAGATTGACAATGGTACCGAGAGACAGATGGCAGTCGGTTCTCAAATGAATATCGTACTTCTCGACAAATGAACGATCCAATGCCGTAAAAGGAATATCAGTCAGTTTATATTTCTCATTCAAGAACTTTTCAATATGCTGATATGCGCACCTATATGACCATAGAGAACCTACAACACGATTTACACCAACATGCTTCTCAAAGTTCTTTATGAATGTACGGAAATAGCTCATCAATGTCTGTTGTCCAGATGCCATACCAAGAAGCAAACATCTGACATCATCAGCAGTTACACCTTCGCGTATTGAGGATAGGTCCTGATAAATATGAAGCGCATTGGCTCGTATCTCATCCAAGTGACGATTGATTTCACGAGCAGCAACACTTTTTCCCGTAGCCCGTCCCAAATTCCACATTGCGTGCGGCACCGACATCTTTAAACTAAATGCGACCTCTGAATATCTTCCGACATTCAACCTTGCCATAACAGGGCAATTCCCTTTTGCATCCGCTTCGCTCTTTTTAAGGTAGAACGATACCTTTACATCTGACTGATTCATAGTAAATTCCTTTAATTGCAAAAATAAATTTCACAGAGTTAATGAAGGGCATGTAGAATATAGCAGTATAAAGAAACAAATACCTAACAAAGTATCACTTTCGGTTATTTTTCTTTCTGAAAGAGAAAATGATTACCTTTGTCAGTACAACAATAACCAGATCTGACATTTTCATAGTAGTTCAGGATATATGTAATAGATTAAGGATATTATTCCACCTATTTAACCTTCAAAAAAAGGCAACGGATAGGTAGCAATTCTATCTTCACAAACATCCATATATGGCTATTTTCACAGAAGTTAGGAATATGGATGTATGACACAAAACCGAACTCAATACCAGCGGTTTAACATTATTTCCCTCCATTATGCCATTATTACGCTTTTTCT
>JAZLEF010000137.1:0-15942 GCA_045615125.1 Bacteroidales bacterium | reverse complement strand
AGGTTTGGAACGTTGTCTGAAATTGGCGTCATACATCGAAATGCCTAAACCCAAAGAATCGTTTTTAGTATCCATTCCTCTTCTATGTTTAAAATATATGTTTTGCTGGTTGATGAGAAAACTTGAGTCGTATTTTTCTTCAAACCACAAAAGATACTCTATCGAAGTTCTTGTTTTTAAATATGGTTCCACGAAATCTGAGACAGTATCTAGATATGGTGTTGCTAGGTCAATATAATAACGAGTGTTTTCAAAATCACCTAATGCTGCATATATTATCGCCATATCGGCAGTTTGTTGTGCCATCAAATTTGAGTCATTGACGAATTTCTGATAATTAATGGCTCTTTCATTGGTTTCAATTAATAAGAATGGTTCTTCCATTGTAAAGAAAACCTGAGAAATGGTATGATATGCCTTTGAAACAATTAAATTCTCGTCTCTGCTCATATCTTCAGGTAAACTTTCCAACAAACTTAGAGTTTTAATCAATTTAGGAAAAGCATAAGTCATGCTGTCGTTTTTTAGCAAATCAATAGCCTTATTATAACAACTGTCAGCCTCCAGATATGCTTCTGAATGTTCTTTCTTCAAATTATTATTACAAGAATTGGAAATAAACATAAAGAAAGAAACGAAGATAATGACAGATATTATTTCAATGTGCTTTTTCATAATCAGATAGATTTTTTACAAAGATACTAAAAGTTCTCAATTCCTCAGTTCCTCAGTTCCTCAGTTCCTCAATTCCTTAATTCCTTAATTCCTTAATTCCTCAATTCCTCAGTTCCTCAGTTCCTCTCATCCTCTATTCCCTCAAATCCCTCTTTACCTCAACAAAAAACGTTGTTCCTTTCCCGACTTCGCTCTCAAAAGTGATGTTGCCTCCTAATGTCTCCAAAATATCGTAAACGATGGAGAGCCCCACTCCCATTCCGCTGGATTTAGTGGTGAAGTTAGGCATGAAGATTTTCTTCTTCTCCTCCTCGCCTATTCCGCATCCGTTGTCGCTTATCTCAATTCTATATCTGCCTCCATTATCCGTTATCCTAAATTCAATGCGGCCGTCTTCTTTCTTGCCGATGGCTTGGATGGCGTTCTTCAGAATGTTTCCAAAGACGATACTTAAATTGTTCTTGTCGGAATTGATGATATAATCGCTTTCGTTTTCTTCAACAATGTCAATCTTGATGTTCTCGTTATTGTCATAAAGGTTTATTGTATTGATAATCACTTCTTTCAAATTGAATGTCTCTATGTTTTTCTTAGGCAGTTTTGCATAGTCGGAAAATGCCGTCGCAATATTGGAGAGTATGTCAATCTGTTCAAGAATGGATTTCGTCGTCTCTCTTAATTTTCTGTCGATGTCTGGATTTTTCTCGTCCCAAGCCATTTGTAAAAACTGTATGTTGAGTTTCATCGGAGTGAGCGGATTCTTGATTTCGTGTGCCACCTGGCGTGCCATCTCTCTCCAGGCGGTCTCGCGTTCGGAACGCATCAGCTTGTTAGCACTTACCTCCAGTTCTTTTATAAGTTTATTGTAAATTTCTATTAACTCTCCAATTTCGTCTTTGCTCTTCCATTCAATTGCTTCGTTCTTTCCTCCAAGATTGATTTTCTGCATCTTGTCTTGAATCATCTCTAAAGGTTTGATGGTCCTTCTGCTCATAAGAATTACAATGAAAGCAGATATTCCCATCATAACTAAAAATATATTAAGATATGTTATGATGAAATTTGAGATATTGCTTCTGTTCGACATCTTGTTGTCGAAAAATGGAATGTTAATGATTGAATGTAAATTTCCATTTTTGTCATATAATGGAAAATATGATGAATTGTATTCAACTCCTTCAATTTCTTCTGTGCAGGAATAATAGAATCTATTTCTTATTTTAATGGCATCGTATGCTTCTTTGTTGATAATCTTTGATTTAAAACCTTCAAAGAGTTTAGGCTGTGTCGTGTTGACCAGATGTCCGTCAGTATCATATATATTGATATCGGTAAAATAGTTTTCTTTATATTTTTTAAGATACTCATGATTTTTGATTTCTTTTTCGTAAATGTCGTCTTCAATATTTTTTACAATAGATTTATTTTTTTCGTATTGGTGTTCTGTTGTTTTCTTGTTTATTGAATTGCGAATGAATATAAATGAAGTAATGCCTGCAACTAAGAATGAGAATCCTAATGTTAAAATAATTGTGAGTTGCATTTTGGTATGGAAACTCTGACGTGTCTTAAGTTGTTCTTCTTTTTTCTTAAACTTGGTATTTAGATAATAAATCAGTGATAATAAGATGAATATGTACGAGAATGGTGCAATGCTGTCTATAAATCTTGGTTTCTCAACTGTTACAATTATTGTTTTACCTGCGTCAAATTCTTTTGATAAATGTTTGAATATCTTGGTTTTAACATATTCTTCGTCTTTGTATCTGAAATTGCTTAACTCATTGGGATAGTTGTAATGTCCATATTTGTATTCCAGAATGTCGTTGTTATAACTGCTGAAAGAATAATTGACGAGGTTTGGCATTAAAACATTTTCAAATGATGTTATGATTTCTGGAATGCCTATATAATTTAATATGTATTCCTTATAGAATTCTATGTAGCATATATTTCGATGATTTGTGTTAATAGAGGAGAGGTCGAGCTTTAAAATATAATAGCTGTCTGTTGTTGGGTCATCGACTAATGTTAATTCATTGCTGATTTTTCTTGTGTTGTTATATCCTAATATTTCATTGAATAATTCGTTACAATTTATTTCATGATTGATTAAGTCATTGACGACTAATATTGTGCTCGTATCGCATATTGTTATGACTTTATTGTAGCTTTCTACTTCCTTTATGTTAAAATATTTTGTGTTAAAATAATTTAAGATACTATCATCAGAAGGAAATTTATTTTCTTTTTGCCATTTTATTAAATTAGCATCCTCTTTTATTTTTTCTGTTATCTCACTTATTGCATCTTCAAATGATTTGTCTGATTCGTCGCCGATTACGCTAGCGAACCATTCCATTTCTTCTCTTTCATTAGTTTCGTTGATAAGGTATAGAACGTAAGTTAGTTGTATGCTTATCAATGTTATAATTCCAATATTACGTATTACTTTCTTTATTTTGACTTTTGTTTTTCTTTCCCATAAAATTATGAGATATAGTGTTATTGTGACGATGTTCGTAATTATTGAGAATTGTAAATCAATAAATTGGTTTAATATTAGTTCTAATATTGCTCCAGTTATCAATAAAATAATTATGGATTTCCAATATGATTGTTCTTCAGAGACGAAGATTCTCATAATATTTTGTATAAGAATGATAACAGAACAACTTATAATACATATAATCATTAAGAAAATATAGCTTTCTGATGTTGTATTATAAATTTGAACAAATGAGAATGGAATGTTTGTTTTAGAAAACAATTCAAATATCAAGTACGTGTAAATCAATATTATGCTACTGAGAATACTGCTACTTATTATTGTTCTTAATATTGAATTTTGTTTGGATTTGTTTTTTAAATTTGATGTAAAAACAATTATATTGCTGAATAACAATGTGGTAAACTCAGCTAAGAATCCTATGCTGAATGAGAATCTTGATTCAGGAATAAGGCATGTTTCCCCGAATAATTTTGATGAGGAAATGAATAGTTTGTTTTGAAGTAGAATGGTGATGATAAAAATAGTAGTGCTTATTAATATAAATAGGAGAGTATTGTTCTTATCTTTTCTTAATTTTTGTAAAGATTTATTGATAAGGCCGAAAGACTTAACTAAAATTAATATGATTAATATTCCGATTAGGTATGAATCGAAATTGTTCATTTTGGTTTCGAGGTTTAAATTGAATTTTATTTCTTCGCTTTCGATGAAGAATTCTAATTCGTATGTGCCGTTGATTTTTTTAGGTATGAAGATATTTTTTCCTTCGTGCGGTATTTGGTGGTAGAGTAGGGTAGAGGTAAAAATTTCTGCTGAGTCGATTTCTGATTTTGCGACGTAGAATGTTTTGTTTCCTTGTTTGAATATGTTTTTTGAAGAGTTGGTATTTTCTAGTAAAGAATTTGGGTCGTTGAGATTGGAGCTCCAGAAATAGAGACTGTCGTTTATATAAATGTATGTCGCTGTATTTTTGTCGTTGAAATTTTGTGATGAATAATTTTCTATTTTGAAGTTTGTTGTAATGCTGTCGATTTTGTGTTGTGTCTCTTTCAACGATTGTGAAATTTTCTTCTCGACTATTTCGTGGCTATTTCTAGACCTGATGATAGAATCGCCTAAAATCAGGATGACAATCAGTAGGAGAAGAGTGAAAATATTCTTCAAAAGTGCATTTTTTTTCATGTTTTTCTTGATTTTAGTCTATTTTATTCATTATCAGTAAATTAACTTTTTAAATAAATCTTTAAAATTTCTTTTGATTTAAGCGGCGATTTTTGATTTTTTGAATCGATGTTCGTTGTATTATAAAAATCGCTTAAAACGCCTAAAAACAGCTTTATTTTAAATTTTGTAATATTATGTTAAAAAGCAGACATTTCTCGCCCTTGTCCTTGTCATCGCCTTTGCCCCGTCATCCATTATTCGCTTTCTTAAAAACGTAAACGAGACTTGAATATTCTCCGGATTTTCTAGCCTTACAATTTGATTTACAACCAGTTATTATTCCTTTTATAAATGAGTTGCCTTGTTTGAGGTATTGTTCGCTTAACATTGATATGTAATAACTATCCCATTTAAGTGGTTTAATATCAGTTAGTTGAAATGATGTAGTGCCGAAAATGTTCTTTATTGAAGTGCGTGAAAAATGGTTAAGATGTCTTGGTGCGTCGTAGGCGGCCCATTTGTCTTTGTAATATTCAGCATCGAATGATTTGTAATTTGGAAGGGCTAATACGAGTTTTCCGTTTTTCTTTACTATTCTTTCTAAATGCTGGATTTCTGTTTTGAGGTCTGCTACGTGTTCAAGGACGTGCCACATTGTGACAATGTCGAAATCTTCATCTGGAATATTTTGTAATTCGTCAGGAGAGAATATTTTTGTGTTAAGTTTTTCTTCTGCTATTTTCCTTGCATCTTCACTTGGTTCTATTCCGTTGATGTTGCAACCTTTTTCTTTGGCATAATTCAAGAAATCACCAACGCCACAACCGATGTCTAATATACTTATGCTCTTGGTTCTTGGCTGTTGATTGGTTGCTATATTAAATTTATTTTTAATATTAATCTTTTTGACAAAGTTATATATAGTTGGAATGATGCCCTTTTTGCTTTCATTATGACTTAAATAATCTTCAGATTTGTAATAATCCCCGATTTTATCTTGGGTAGGGCAGGGGCTAGTAAACAAAAGTTTACAATCATTACATTCAAGGATTTCAAAATCTTCTTGAGTAAGAAAATAATCTTTCAGTTTTAGAAACTGATTGTTGTTTTCTGAGTTGCACCAAGGGCATTTGTGTGACATATTATGTGTATTTCAGTTTGTTATAAATTCTTTTCACGTGAAACGACAAAACTATCTTCCAAGGAAGACTGCTATTACGGAGATGTCGGCAGGGGAGATTCCGCTTATACGGCTGGCCTGACCTAAAGTCTGTGGTTTGTGTTTTGTCAATTTTTCTCTTGCTTCCATCGTTAGTGAATTGAGAGAATAATAATCAAAGTTAGGGCTTAATTTTACGTCTTCAAGTCGGTTTAATTTATCTGCAACTTCACGTTCTTTGTCGATGTAGCCTTCATATTTAACCATGATTTCGGCTTCTTCTACGATATTTCGAGTTGATTCGTTGCTTAAATCATATCTGTTTTTAAGTTCGTCTAATGTATTAATTATCTCGTTTAAATAAATTTGAGGACGTGTTAAGATCTGAGCAAGTCGCATTTTATTTGCGATGCCAGGTGTTCCTTTTGATTCTAACAATCCGTTTATTCTTTCAGGAGAAACGTTGGTGGTTTTTAAGAAATCGACTAATTCGTGGACTTTCTCGTATTTGTTTTTATAGTGGTTTAAGCGTTCTTCTGTAGCAAGACCGATTTCGTAGCCTTTCTCTGTGAGACGAGCGTCAGCATTATCTTGGCGCAACAAGATACGGTATTCGGCGCGGCTTGTAAACATTCTATAAGGTTCGTCGACGCTTTTTGTAATTAAATCGTCGATTAAAACGCCGATGTATGCTTCGTCGCGACGTAATACTACAGGTTCTAAATCGTGTAAATAACGATGTGCGTTGATACCCGCCATCAATCCTTGTGCTGCTGCTTCCTCGTATCCTGTGGTTCCGTTTATCTGACCGGCGAAGAATAATCCGTGGATTTGGTGTGTTTCCAAACTATGATAAAGCTGGTTAGGAGGGAAGAAATCATATTCAATGGCGTAGCCTGGACGGAAGATTTTAGCGTTTTCAAAACCTTCTATGCGGCGCAATGCTTTATATTGAATGTCTTCTGGCAAAGAAGAGCTGAAGCCGTTTAGATAATATTCTACTGTTGTTCTTCCTTCTGGTTCCACGAATAACTGATGGAAATCTTTGTCGGCAAAACGTTCAATTTTATCTTCTATGCTTGGGCAATAACGAGGTCCGATGCCTTTGATTCTGCCTGTAAAAAGAGGTGATTTTTCGAATCCTGTTCTTAAAATGTCGTGAACTTCTTTTGATGTGTAAGCTATATGACAGCTGCGTTGTTGTTTAGGTTTTTCTATTTCTAGGAAAGAGAATCCTGTTACGTCTTCGTCTCCGGCTTGTTCTGCCAGTTTGCTGAAATCGATGCTTCTTCCGTCTATTCTCATAGGAGTTCCGGTCTTCATTCTGTCGGCTTCGAATCCTAAAGATACGAGTTGTTCTGTGATTCCGGTGCTGGCGCTTTCGGAGATTCTGCCTCCTGTAAATGATTTTTCTCCGATGAATATTCTTCCGTTCAAGAAAGTTCCGTTGGTAAGGATGACGGTTTTTGAATAGATGTCGCCGCCCATGGAACAGTGTACGCCTTTAACCATGTCGCCTTCTATTATGAGAGAGTCGACGTGGTCTTGCCAGAAGTCGAGCTTGTTTGTTTTTTCGAGGACGTTACGCCATTCTTCGGCAAATTCGAATTTGTCGCTTTGTACTCTTGGGCTCCATACAGCCGGCCCTTTTGATTTGTTGAGCATTCTGAATTGAATCATAGTCTTGTCGGCTATAATTCCCATTTGGCCACCTAAAGCGTCGATTTCGCGGACAATTTGTCCCTTGGCAATGCCTCCGACTGCTGGGTTGCATGACATGGCTGCCATAGCGTTCATATTCATTGTGACGAGAAGGGTTTTGTTTCCCATGTTTGCGGCAGCTGCAGCAGCTTCGCAACCTGCGTGTCCGCCTCCTACAACAATAACATCATATTTGTCGAATATCATACTCTTATTTTATTTCACGTGAAACTTGTTATCTAACTTCTTAATTGTCATTAATTAACTTTGAATCTTAAATATTCTTTTTATTCTTGTTGTCTTGTAGTCATGTCGTCTTGTGGTCTCATACTAAGACAAATGTCTTCTTGGCGTCTCATCTCCATTTCGTCTTCTTCGCAAAGGTCGTCGAAGCCTATTAAATGCAAAACTCCGTGCGCCATCACTCTGTGTAATTCGTCTTTAAAACTGCGGCCGAATGTTATGGCGTTGTCTTTGATTCTATCGATGCTGATATGAAATTCTCCTGATAGAATTGTCTCGCATTCGTTCAAAGGAAATGTGATGATGTCGGTGTAAAAATCATGGCCTAATAAATCAACGTTCATTTTGTAGAGATATTCGTCGCTGCAAAATGAATAATATAATTCTCCGACTTCTTTGTCGTAGCTTCTGACAAAATCTCTAATCCATTCCTTGACGCCCGACATTTCTTCGGTCAAAATTTCTGTGTCGATGAATTGTAAACTGATCATTTTTTTATTCCTTTGTTTTATTCATATTTTTCTTGAAGAAATAATCATTGATTTTTGACTTGTAGAACGGCTGATATTCTATGCTGTTCTGTCTTAAAAATTCCTGCTGTTTCTTCAGATTTTCTTTATATTCTATTTCGTCTATTTTTCTTTTTTCGTAAGAGCCTTTAAATTCTTCCGATTTACGTTTCTCTTCCTTTTCACGTTCTTCTTGTGCGTTTTGAGCTTTTAGCATTCTCGACAAAATTTCTTTATTGCGGTTTATGGTCTGGTTGGTTATTCTTTTGTTGACAAGATCTTCCTCCAATTTTTCCATATCTTTTATTATTTGTCTGATGCCATCGTCGCCGGTGAGACCGTCTTTTCTCATCTCATCCAACATTTTCTGCATACTTTCTCGTAGCATTTCTTGTTGCGCAGCCATTCTTGCAAATTCCTCGCTCATGGATTGTGGTTTGTCTCCTTGTTGCTGCTGTTGCTGTTGCATTTCTTTACGCATTTGTTCCAGCTGTTTGCCAAGTTGCTCTTGAAGATCTTTCATGTTCTTCATGCTTTGCTTGCCTTTTTGGGGCTTCTTGCTGTTCTTCTGTTTTGAACAAGAACCACTCGATTCCATCATGCTTTCATTCATGTTGTTGAGCGATTCTGAGAGCATAAGGGCTAAGTTGTTCATCGACATCATTGCTCTTTGTTGTCTCGATGTTGCCGATGATGTCTGAGATTCGTTCATCTCTTTCATTGCGAGATTGAGTTGTTGGCTTATGAGCTGTAACTCATTGAAAACGAAGTTTTTAATCTCTGGTTGTCGCATTGCCATTCTTCTTAAAGAATCTTCAACCATAGCGAAATTATTGACGATTTCCTTTTGTTGGCTAATCTTATCTGACAAAGAAGGATCGTCCTTTTTCATCCTTGCCAGTTCATTCATAAGTTCCTCTTCTTCATGAGAAGAACGAACTACGTTTTCTAATAATATACGAATTAAGTGTGCGTCTTCTGCTAGCTGTTCCGCACCCGACATCATCATGTCTAATGTCAGTTTGTCTGCCATTTCTTTCATTTTCTTGCCAGCATCTTTTTTCTCTTCGTTCGCACCGGATTCGTCGCCCTTGCTTTCCATCTCTTCGGCCTTATTTAAATCATCATTTATCTCTTCTGTCGTTTTCTCATCCTTAGAAATGTTGAAAGGGTCTTCTAAGTTTCTGTTTTTCTGCATGATAGAATCGAGTTGCTGATCAAGTTCCTTGAATTGATTCTTGGCTTCTTCTGCGCTTAATGAATCGTTTTCAGAATTCTGCAACTTCTCGGATAGTTCGTTTAGCTTGTTTATCAATTCGTTAAGGTCTTTTTCTACTTTAAGTTGTTCTAATAGAGCAAGATTTCTGTCCATCATTTCCTGCAACTCTTTATTGTTTTTCTTTAAATCCTGCATCATCTGTTGCATTTTTTCACGTGGCATCTCGTTCATCAGACGTTCTATCTCTTCCATAAGTTTCTTCATCTCATCGGGAATGACTTCTTCGAAGAGTTTGTTTATCTGTTCCTGCTTCTTTAATAAATCTTCAGATGTGAGTTCGTTTTCTTTCATGAAATCTTGGAGTTCTTTCTGTTCTTCCTGAACTTTTTCCCATTCCTCCTGAATCTCTTTTTGTTTTTCCAGCAAATCTTTCATCTTTTCTTTATCGCTCCAATCAAGTTCTTTTTTAGACATCAAGTCTTTAATCATATCCTCAAGGTCTTTGCGAAGCTGATCGAGTTGGTTGGTCTTGTCTTCTAATTTGGAAATGATGTTATCTTCGGAAGCATCGGCTATGGAGTCGAGGGTTTCACGAGTAGGCATGCTGATGAAAAAGAATTCTGAACGTCTGGATTTAGCTCCGTTTATTCCGTCGTTGTCCCAAATCTCGAAATAAGATTTGACCTCATCACCAGGATACATTTCAAGAGTATCTAGGTCGATGCTGTAATAAAATGAAGTGCGAGTTGTTTTCTTATCGATGTCTATTTCCTTTGAAAAAGATTGATGAGGCTTGTTGTCTACTTCGAAATGATAAAGAAGTTTGGAGAAACCGTAATCGTCGGCGACAAGGCCGGAATAATAGGTCTGTTTTGAAAAATTCTCGTTGAAAGGCTGCACCTGAATCTCGGGATAGGCGTCAGGAATTACCTCGACGGTGAAAGGAACATTATTGTTGTTTTGGCTCCACTCGTTTGAAATATTTACATAAAGTTTTGATGTGAACAAAGCCTTAAAATGGAATGAGTATTTATTGTCGTTAGATTCGATTACGTGATTTATGGAATCGTGAAGGATGCTCATTGAGCTGGCGTCTTTAGTATGGAAAATGAATTCAACATCGGTGCCTTCTGGAACCAAGAGACGAGTCTTTCCGCTTATCGTCTCTTTTTTTCTTTTTAAATATTTAGGAAATGAGAGTTTTGTTTCATAATAAAGTAGTGTAGGAGAAGGGTTTACGATGATGTTGATTTCAGGACTTAAATATTTGCCTCCACTAATATGAAAACTTTCTGATTGATATATGTTGTTAAATACAAAGCGAAAATCGTTGGTTGATAGTTTTGTCATCATACGAGTTCCTGTGGAAGTCATTACGTAGAATGATTCAGGAATATTTTCGCCTATGACATGAATCTTGTATTCTATATCATCGCCTTGAATCACTTTGATATTGTCGGTGTTCAGCTCTACTTTAAAAGGAAGGGGCTTTTCGTAATGAGTGTCGTAGTTGATGATTCTGCTTACAGGTTGTTTGGAAAAATCGGGAAAGAAGATTATCAGCAGAATGAGTCCGACGAAAGCGATGCCGAAAATTTTCAGGTATTTGTAATTTTCTTTAAGATTGACAGCTTCGCTGAATTTTATAGGCTGTAGTTTTTTTGTTCTCTGTTCTATTGTTGCAAGAAGAAGCTCATCGCTTGAATTATTTCTTGCATCGTTTGTCAGCTGTATTGTATTAAGCAGTTTATCTTTAATCTCTGGGAAGAATTTTCCAATAAGAATTGCGGCTTGTTCGTTCGACATTTTCTTTCTGAAACGAATCAGATTGAAAAGAGGAATGATGAAATAGAAGCATATTACTATGGAAAATAAAGTTATTAAAGATATGAACAATATGAGACGTATCTTGCCTGATGACCAGGAAAGATATTCTATACCATTGATTATAAGGAATGAGATAATGAGTAAAACGGAACCAATCAAGCCGCCTTGAATAAGTTTGTTAAGATAAAATTTCTTTATGAAAGATTCTATTTTATCTAACAAAACATTATTATATGACTTCTTATTGTCTGAAAACATTTTACCCAAATTAATAACTTGCAAAGATAATGAAAAGACGAAAGTCTAAAGTCTAAAGTCAAAAGTTTTTTTAATGGGTATTATCGATTTTAGCCTTTACCTTTTTTTCTGCTTTTCTTTTTAGGAGTAATACTGCTTACCATTGTGAAATCAAGTTGTTTTTTGATGAGATTCACGCTTTTGACTTGAATTTTCACTTCGTCGCCAAGTTGGTATATATTGCCGTAATCCTGACCTATGACGCGGAAGTTTTCTTCATCGAGGTAATAGAAGTCGTCGTTGAGGTCGGCATATCTTATCAGGCCTTCGCATTTGCTGTCTTTAAGTTCGACATATATGCCCCATTTGCTGATGCCGGAAATCAAGCCGTCGAACACCTTGCCGATTTGGTCTTGTAGATATTCAGCTTGTTTGTATTTTACAGATTCGCGTTCCATCTCAGCCGCACGTTTCTCCATATCACTTGCGTGCTGGCACAGGCTTTCGTATTCGTCCCTATCAACACTCGGCTGATTCTCGATGAGATAACGTTCCAGCAGACGATGCACCATGAGGTCGGGATAACGTCGGATAGGAGAGGTGAAGTGTGTGTAATATGGGAATGCTAATCCATAGTGGCCGATGTTGTTGGTGCTGTATATAGCCTTCGCCATTGTCCTTATCGCTACCGACTCCACGAGGTTCTTCTCGCCCTTGCCTTCTACGGCGTTGAATAAGGCGTTGTACGACTTCACAAGTTTCTCCCTTGAGCTGATGTTCATGCTGTAACCAAGTTTTGAGACAAGCTGTATGAAGTTATATAATTTCTCGGGATTAGGTTCGTCGTGAATTCTGAATACGAAGGTGTAGTCTCTGAATCTGCTGCCTGGCTTTGCCATTGTCTCGGCTATTGTTTTGTTTGCCAGAAGCATGAAATCTTCAATGAGCATATTAGCTTCCTTCTGTACTTTGACGTAGGTGTCGATAGGCTTGCCGTTTTCATCGAGGATAAACTTCACCTCTTCGGAGTGGAAGTTGATACATCCTTCCTGCATTCTTTTTGATCTTAACTTAGTGGCCAGCTCGTTGAGCGTCATGAGTTCTTTTTTGTTGTCGCCGTCAGCTCCTTCAATCATGTCCTGTACTTCTTCGTATGCATAACGACGATTAGACTTGATGACAGTCTTGCCAATCCAGGTGTTGAGGATGTCGGCGTTTTCATTTAACTCAAACACTACAGAGAATGCGAGTTTCTCTTCATCAGGACGGAGTGAGCATACCATGTTGCATAGTTTTTCAGGCAACATAGGTATTGTTCTATCGACGAGATATACTGATGTTCCGCGTTCTTGGGCTTCGTCGTCAATAGCGGAACCTGGTTGTACGTAATGTGACACGTCGGCGATGTGTACGCCTACTTCGAAATTGCCGTTTCCCAGATATCGTAATGAGAGAGCGTCGTCGAAATCTTTCGCGTCATGAGGGTCTATCGTCACGGTGAAAATATCGCGGAAGTCGCGGCGTTTCTTTATCTCAGATGATTTTATCTTATCGGAGATGTTCTTGGCTTCTTTCTCTACGGCTTTAGGAAATTCTAAAGGATATTCGTATTCTGCGAGGATGGACTGCATCTCGACATTATTCTCGCCTGGATTGCCGAGAACTTTGATGACTTCTCCGAACGGGTTGCGTGCGTTGTCGGGCCAGTCGGTGAGATGTACGATGACTTTCTGTCCGTCTTTGGCGTTTTTGTATTTTCCTTTAGGTATGTATATGTCGAGAGGCATCGACTGACGATCGGAGATGACGAAGGCGAAACCATGAGAGAGGCTGAAGATACCGACGAAATCGGTCTTGGCTCTTTGTATGATTTCGACGATCTCTCCTTCATTTTTCTTGGTCTTACGTTTGGGGAACATCGCCACCTTGACTTTATCGCCATGAAGAGCCTTGCCAGTGTTGTTGGCTGCGATGAAAATATCTTCTCCTTCTTCATCGGGGATGACGTATGCCTTGCCCGTGCTTTTCATATCAACGGTTCCAGTGATGAATTGGGGCTTAGGACCGTATTCATGGATATAATCTGGATGAAGCAGATAACGATAAGGACGGTCTTCTATGAGTTTGCCTTCATTATGAAGAGTGACGAGAATCTGATATATGACGTCTTTACCAGCGGCATCGCGTACCGACATTATCTTGGCAATTTGTTTATAATTCATTGGCTTGAAAGGATGTTCGCCAAATATAGTGAGTATGGTATTTACAAAAGTGCTAAGGCTGTTTTTGACTTTTTTCTTTGCCATAATAGTTAAAAATTAAGTTGGATATTTTGATTTTTCAAAGATAAAAAAAAGTATCAATCATAACGATTGACACTTTGAAAAGTTGCCCAACCAGGGTTCGAACCTGGACTTTACTGATCCAGAGTCAGTCGTGTTGCCAATTACACCATTGGGCATTTGCGGGTGCAAAGATAGTATTTTAAATTGAAAATTGAGAGTTGAAATTTGAAAATTTTAAAAAAATCAATTTCTAACTCTCAATTGTCTGTTTTATGTTTTCAATTTTTAATTATTCTTTAACACTGCTGCTGCGCCTAAGATAGCTACGTCGTTGTCTGGGAGCTCTGAAACCTTGACTTCGACGGAACCTTTATAAACGAATAACAAGTTTTCTGCGAATGATTTACGAACTGGGTTGAGAAGGACATCGCCTGCTTTCACTGGTCCGCCCATCAAGAAGACAGCTTCTGGTGATGAGAATGAACAAGCGTTAGCCATTGCGAGGCCGAGTACCTTACCTGTTTCTTCGAAAATCTTAAGAGCGAGAGGGTCGCCAGCATTGGCAGCATCGCCAACGGCTTTACTTGTGAGTTCTTCTGTTGGAATCTTAGATAAGACGCCGTCGTATGATGGGTCGTTTTCCAACATCTCTATCGCTGTACGACGTATTCCTGTCGCTGATGTGTAAGTCTCAAGACAGCCTTTCAATCCGCAACCGCATTGACGTCCGCCTGGGATGGTGATGACGTGACCCAACTCGCCAGCTCCTCCTGTTGAACCGAGAACCAGCTTGCCATCGATGATGATACCAGTTCCAACGCCAGTACCTAAGGTGAACATGATTAAATGTTTCATGCCTTTGCCACCACCGTAAATCATCTCTCCAAAAGCTGCTGCATTGGCATCGTTGGAAACGACTACAGGAACGTCCATATATTTGTTGACAATTTCCTGTACGTTGAAGTCGCCTTTGAAGTTGAGGTTGGTAGCTCCGCTGAAAGTGCATTTGTAGTAATTGCCATTAGGAGCGCAGATTCCTATACCTTCTATTTCTTCAATATCATTTTCTTTCATCATCTCCTTGACGAGATCGGTGATGTCTTTAAGATATACTTCGATGTCGAAATATTTGTTTGTTGGAATGTTACGACGCATAACGATTTTGCCGTCGTCGCGAACCAAACCAATATCGGTATTGGTGCCGCCTATATCAACGCCTATTGAATATGTATTTGCCATAATTTTTTATTTTTTGCAAAGATATAAAAAAGGCTAAAGGTCAAATACTAAAGGCTAAAGTTTTTTTAAAACACACTATTTAGGTATTAATAAAATAAGTATCTTTGGCAGTTTGAAATTTATTAACAAAGAAAACTATAAAACTTATTAAAATTTAAACTATGAAAAAATTATTTCTACTGATGGTGATGTGCATCCTCGGATTGTTCGGAACAGTCAATGCACAGAAGGTAACACCTAAAACAACTTATCCACCTGTTGCCGATGTGGCAGCGTCGGTTAACGAAGAAAATAATGTTGACGTTATTTGGAGCTGGAACGAGATAATTCCTAAAAAAATTGTCGTCGACTTCGAGACGGGCAACTTGAATCAGGCCGACTTCGACAACAACGGTAACGCTCCTTGGGTTATCACTAATAATGCTTACGAAGGCGACTACGCCATCAAATCGTCTTGCGAAGGAATTGAAAGCGGTAGATCAGAAATATCTATCACCATCGACGTTCCTTTTGATGGTATGATGGGCTTCTATCATAAAGTGTCGAGCGAACAATTCTTCGACAATGGTTATTTCTACATTGACGGAGTACAAAAAGCTGTCGCAACAGGAACAGCCGACTGGAGCTACAGAGAATATAAAGTCAAGAAGGGTGTTCATACTTACAAATGGTCTTACCAAAAAGACAATATGGACTCAGCCGGCCTCGACGCTTATTTCGTAGATAACATCGTTTTATATCAAGAAATACCTCCTTTCGAAGGCGGCTGGATTTATTACGACGAAGGCGATTATGCTAACGCTGTCGGCTCTGAAACAGGTGCTCTCTATTGGGGTATCAGCTTCCCTGACACAGAAGAATACGCTGGCTACTCCTTGACAAAGGTCTCTTACTTCGACCAAGACCCTTCTCTCGACATCACTGCTAATATATATTTCGGCGGAACAGACGCTCCTGCTACATTAGTGGCTTCTCAAGATTTTACAACATCAGGTTCTAAATCTGTTATAGAAATAGAACTCGATAATCCAGTTCTCATCGACGGAACTCAGCCTTTGTGGATTACCTTCTATTCCAAAGACGCTTTCCCTGCAACAGCTTGCTACCACGTGGGCGACTCTAACAGCGACTGGATTTCTTTCAACGGAACAACTTGGGGTCACACCGTCGAT
>JAZLEF010000136.1:0-4191 GCA_045615125.1 Bacteroidales bacterium | reverse complement strand
TAGAAGCGATGAGCTTGAGGTTGCGGTCTTCGTTGGGACTGTAGTTAAGAGTGAAAGCACCAAGGCCAGTATTATAGTTGCTTGTTTCTTTTCCGTCGAAATATATTGTGATACGATGAGATTGCTGAATGTTGCCGAAGTCGGCTTCTCGTGTTTTTGGTATCATGCTGTATTTGTTACCTGAATAATAACCGAAGGCAGATATCTCAAATTTTGGTGAAATGTTGTATGTCAACAATCCTTGTACGTCGGTGAAGTTAGGCTGATATATACCTTCAGTCTCCATCTGACCAAGTATGTATTTATTATTTTTATATCGAGTTCCGATGAGATATGAAAGTTTATGATGTAATGTAGTGCCTTCGGCATGTGCTTCAACTCCGAGTAGACTCATCGATACCGAGGCTTCTGGTAATAGCGGTCTTTTGTATGTGATGTCGAGTGCCGATGATAGCTTGTCGCCATATTCTGCGGAAAAGCCACCAGCAGAGAAGTCTATGTTGGAGACAAGTCGTGGATTGATGACGCTTAGTCCTTCTTGTTGTCCTGATCCGACGAGGAAGGGTTTGTATATCTCGAATCCGTTTATATAGATAAGGTTTTCGTCGAAGTTACCGCCGCGGACATTATATTGAGAGCTGAGTTCGTTGGTGGATGATACACCAGGCAGTGTCTTTACGAGATCTTCCACTCCGCCAGCACCGCTGCTCGGAACAAACGTTATTTCTCTGGCGTCGAGACGTGTAATCGTGGCAGAGTTGATTTGCCTGTCTGAAATGACGGCATCGGGGAGCGTCACCGACATATATTCCATGATGATGTCGAGCTTGCGTTCTTCGCCTTGTTTCAGCCTGATGTTACGAGTCTCCTGTTGGTATCCTATGAAGGTGAATACAACTTCTAAATCGGTGTCGGCAGGAAGCGCGAGTTCATACTGTCCTCGTGCATTGGATGATGTGCCGTATGATGTTCCCATCACGGCGATATTGACAAGTTCTAATACATTGCCGTTATTATCTAATATCTTACCGTAAATCATACTTTTGTCTTCTTTCTGCGCGAAGAGTATGATAGGTATCATAAATAATATTAGTAATGTATGTCTTAATTTCATCAATATATATATTGTTTTGATATAACTCTTTTTTGATATAAATATTATAACAGAGTCAAGTGCTTTTTCGTGATTCTAAAAAAAAATTCGTCTTTTTTGACGACTTTTTTTTATGGTGTTTTTAAATTATTACCAACGATTTAAGTGACCTTCTGCTGAAGCGTCAACAAGAGCTTGGTAAATACCTTTTTTGTTGATTGTACGTAAACCGGCTGCTGAAACTTTTAAAACTACCCATTCATCCCATTCCGGAACGTAGAAACGTTTAATTTGTAAGTTTGGTGCGAAAGTTCTCTTTGTCTTTCTGTTTGAGTGAGAAACGTTATTACCGGTAATAACTTTTTTACCTGTGATTTGACAAACTTTTGACATGACTCTTAATATTTTATAGTTATAATTTTCCCCTAAAAATTGAGGTGCAAAGTAACAACTTTTTTTTGAAATACGCAATAGCTTTATAAAAAAACTTTAAACTTTTTTTTAGCCAGTGTGTTATGACTTGTGTTCATGTAATATTTTGGACTTGTAGTCTTTTTTTTCTCGGTATTATTAATAGGTATAATAGATTTTTTTATTTTTGCAAAAATGTTAATTATGCAGAATATTCCAATGGTTGACCTTGTGGGTCAATATAATAAGATAAAACCTGAAGTGGATTCCGCTATTCAGGAAATATTATCGTCGGCTTCGTTTATCAATGGGCCGCATGTCAAGTCTTTTCAGGAAAATTTACAAAAATATCTTAACGTAAAACATGTCATTCCTTGTGCCAACGGAACTGACGCTCTCCAAGTGGCTATGATGGCTCTTAATCTTCAACCTGGAGATGAAGTAATTACAACAACTTTTACCTTCATCGCGACAGCTGAAGTGATAGCTCTCTTACGTCTTACTCCAGTATTGGTCGACATAGAAAAAGATTCTTACAACATCGATCCTAAAGCTGTTGAACGTGCCATCACTCCTAAAACAAAAGCTATCGTTCCTGTCCATATCTTCGGTCAGTGTGCTAACATGGAAGCGATAATGGATATTGCTCGCCGTCATAATCTCTATGTGGTAGAAGATAATGCTCAGGCTATAGGTGCCGACTACACCTTCAGCGATGGCACTGTGAAAAAATCAGGAACAATAGGTACTATTGGCTGTACTTCTTTCTTCCCTTCAAAAAATCTAGGATGCTTCGGTGACGGCGGTGCTCTCTTTACCAACGACGACGCTCTAGCAGAACAGATTCGCATTGTGGTGAACCATGGAATGAAGGTACGTTACTATCACGATTATGTCGGCGTTAACTCCCGCCTCGACTCAATACAGGCTGCAGTGCTCGACATCAAATTGAAACACCTCGACGAATATATCAAAGCTCGTCAATATGCAGCTGCATATTACGACAAGGCTTTCTCTGCCACAGATAAAATCATAACACCAAAGAAATCGGGATTCACAACTCATGTCTATCATCAGTATGTGATGGTGCTTAATGGCGTGGATCGCGCTAAATTGATGCAACATCTTCAATCGAAAGGAATATCTTGTGCTATCTATTATCCTGTGCCTCTCCATGAACAAAAGGCTTATCAGGACCCACGTTATAAAAAAGGTGATTTTCCTATTAGCGAATATCTGTGCGAAAACGTGATAGCTTTGCCTATGCATACTGAATTTACCGACGAACAATTGAATTACGTCACATCAACAATTTTGGATTTTATTAACTAAAAATATTAAGATGAAAATATTAGTAACAGGTGGAACAGGTTATATCGGCTCTCATACAGTGGTTGAGCTGCAGAAAAAAGGCTTCGAGGTCATCATCGTCGACGCTTTGTTTAATTCTCGTATCAATACCTTAGATGGCATCGAAAAAATTACAGGCATACGTCCTGAGTTCGAGTCATTCGACCTTGCAGACCAAAAACTTACCGACGATTTCTTCTCTCGTCATAATGATATTAAAGGAATTATACATTTCGCTGCACATAAGGCAGTGGGTGAATCTGTAGAACAGCCAATAAAATATTATCGCAACAACCTCGACTCTTTGATGAATATCCTCGAGGCTATGCAGAAATATAATGTGCCTAATTTGGTATTTTCATCTTCATGTACCGTTTATGGACAACCTGACGCTGAGCATCTTCCAGTCTCGGAAAATGCTCCTATCAAGAAAGCGGAAAGTCCTTACGGTAACACTAAACAAATTGCAGAGGAAATAATTAGCGAGACAATAGCTGCATTTAAAGGATTGAATGCCATCGCTCTCAGATATTTTAATCCGGTAGGTGCACACGACAGCGCGATAATAGGTGAGTTGCCTCTCGGCGTTCCTAACAACCTCATGCCTTATATTACACAGACAGGCTACGGAATAAGAGAGTGTCTCAAAGTGTATGGTAGCGACTATCCAACTCCAGACGGTACAGCGATACGTGACTATATCCACATCATGGACTTGGCAAAAGCTCACGTTATAGCTGTAGAAAGAATGTTGAATGAAAAGATGAAAAAGCCTTTTGAGATATTTAACCTTGGAACAGGAACTGGATATTCTGTCTTGGAAGTGATAAAATCTTTTGAAAAGGTTTCTGGTCTTAAATTGAATTATGAGATTGTAGGAAGAAGAGCAGGTGACATCGAGAAGGTCTGGGCTGATCCAACATTTTCTAATAATGAATTAGGATGGAAGGCAGAACGCACTTTGGATGAGATGACCGCCTCTGCATGGAAATGGGAACAGGCTTATAGGGGCTAAAGACTAAAGGCTAAAGTTTAATGATTTGCATTAGACTTTAGCCTTTTTTTATTTGCCACAATGTCCTTATTCTTCAAACATAGATTCTGTTACAAAAAGAGAGTGCAAAAGCTCAATATCTGAAAAGAACTGATATGAACTTATTACAAAATCCTCTTTTTCGTCATAATATTTCCTTGGAAGATATTGAATCTCATGACCTTTATATCTATATATGGTCATATAACTTAATTGTTTTTCAATATATCCTTCAGGAAAGTAATCGTCACGAACATTTCCATAGTAATTATCTCCATATACACTTATATCATTACCATATTTA
>JAZLEF010000135.1:0-7979 GCA_045615125.1 Bacteroidales bacterium | reverse complement strand
GAAGACATTTTAACAAGAAAAGACTCAAATGGAATTATAACTATGGGATTAAAAGATTTCATTACAAATAAAAACAGTTTAGATGAGATATAAATATTATCATTAACTTTGCACATCATTTGAAAACTTAACACATTAATTGATATGAACAGAAAATTTTTAAGTGTGATTGCTTTAAGCATCATGACATTAGCTTCTTGTACTAACAACAACAAGCCTGTCGCAACAGAAAATCCTTTCTTGTCTGACTACGGCACTCCTTACGAAGTACCAGCTTTCGACAAGATTCAATCAGAACATTATCTGCCAGCTTTTGAAGAAGGCATGAAACAACAAAAGGCAGAGATTGACGTCATCGCCAAGAACAGAGCAACTCCTGACTTCCAGAACACCATCTTGGCATACGACAAATCAGGCGAGCTCTTAGACAAAGTAGGCGGCGTGTTCTTCAACCTCATGGAATGTATGTCGAACGACGAGATGCAAAACATCGCAGCTGAGATAATGCCTAAGATGTCGGCTCACGGCGACGAAATCTCAATGAATCCTCTTCTCTTCGAAAAGGTGAAATATGTTTACGACAACCGTCACAACATGAACTTAGACGACCAACAAATCCGCGTCGTTGAGAAATACTACAGCGACTTCATCCGCAGCGGCGCTGGCTTGAACGAAGCTGACAAAGAAACATTGAAAGGCATCAACGAAAGATTGTCATTGTTAAGCCTTCAATTCGGCAACAACCTCCTCGCTGAAAACGCTAACTTCAAACTCGTCGTTGACAACGAAAAAGATTTAAGCGGTCTCCCACAATCAAGCATCGACGCAGCAGCTGAACAAGCTAAGAAAGACGGCATGGAAGGCAAATGGGTCTTCACTTTGTCAAAACCAAGTCTCATTCCATTCCTTCAATATGCTGACAACCGCGACCTCCGCGAAAAGATTTACATGGGTTACGTAATGCGTGGCAACAACGACAACGCTAACGACAACAAAGCCTTAATCGCTGAGATGACAAAGTTACGTATCCAAAAAGCTCAACTTCTCGGATACGAAGATTACGCTTCTTACGTATTGGAAAACAATATGGCAAAGACAGTTCCAACTGTTGACACATTCCTCGCCGACTTATTCGAACCAGCTTTGAAAGTAGCTAAAAAAGAACTCAAAGAAATGGAAAAGATAGCAGGCATGGACTTAGAATCATGGGACTGGTGGTATTACGCAGAGAAATTACGTAAAGCAAAATATGACTTCGATGAAAACGAATTGAAACCTTATCTCTCATTGAACAACGTACGCGACGGCATGTTCATGGTTGCTAACAAATTATACGGCATCACATTCGAACAACGCAACGACCTTCCTGTTTATTTCGACGGCGTTGAGACTTGGGAAGTCAAGGAACAAGACGGTTCTTACATCGGTATTTTATATTTAGACTATTTCCCACGCGACAGCAAGAGCGGCGGCGCATGGTGCACCAGCTTCCGCGAAGCAGGTTACGACATCAACGGAAACAAAATCTCTCCTCTCGTATCTTTGGTATTAAACTTCACTCCTCCTACAGGCGATGCTCCTGCACTCCTCAGCTGGGACGAGACAGAAACATTATGGCATGAATTCGGCCACGGCTTGCACGCTTTGTTCTCAGACGGCAAATATAGCAGAACTTGCGGCAACGTCCCTCGCGACTATGTCGAGCTTCCTTCACAAGTGATGGAAAACTGGGCCGGCGACCCTGAAGTATTAAGAATGTACGCTAAACACTGGCAAACAGGTGAAGTCATTCCTGAAACAATCATCAACAAATTAGAAAACAGCGGATTGTTCAACCAAGGCTTCGTAACAACAGAATTCTTGGCAGCAGCAATCTTAGACATGGAATATCATAAGTTGAAAGAAATAGACGACAACTTCGACGTAGCAGCTTTCGAAAAAGCAAAGATGAACGAAATCGGCTTGATTAACGAAATCTATCCACGTTACAGAAGCACATATTACTCACACATCTTCGCAGGCGGTTACTCAGCAGGTTACTACGTTTACTACTGGGCAGCAGTCTTGGATTCTGATGCTTTCAACTATTTCAAAGAATCAGGCGACTTGTTCAACCCAGAGTTGGCTGCTAAGTTCAGACAACACTGTTTGCAAGAATGCGGCAACGACGAAGGTATGGTACAATACAAGAAATTCCGCGGACAAGAGCCAAGCAACGAGCCATTCTTGAAGAAACACGGACTTAAGTAATTCATAATGCATAATGCATAATTCATAATTTAAGAGCCTTCGGGCTCTTTTTTTTGTTTAAAAATTCTTAGTTCAATATCATCAAAAGATATATCCTAATGTTATTGTGAACACATTTTGTTTATATGGCTCATAAACGCCATTTATCAACACAGGAGCAACGCCTTTATAAAAAACACTTGTAAGTCCATGACTATAATTGAAATCGATAGTAAAACGATATAAATCAACGCCTACATTAACAGCTGCACCCAAAGAAAGCGTAGAATGAGTCCAATGAGACAGCATAGAATAAATAAGATTATCGTTCAAATCCAAGACTTCTCCATCCTTTTCAAACACATCCTGCAATCCAAAATACATAACAGAACCAATGCTACCTCTTAATTTAATACAATCCGCATCATACAATTCATACCCAAACATAACAGGTACCGCGAGAGAATAATTTTTAACATCTATATCAGTTGGTCTTTGTAATTCAAAAGAATAAGTGCTATACATCAATTCTGGCTGAACAATAAACTTATTGATTGACACTCTACCAAAAGCACCGAATGTCAAGCTACCATTAGAAATAGCCTTTCTATCATAATCGAAACGACTTAAAAAAGATGACTGATAACCAATTTTAGGACCGAAATCAAATTTGACTTGCGACTTTACTGATGTCACAACAAATAAAGCAACAAATAACAAGAATAACTTTTTCATAACAAAAATTTTCAGTTAACGTTTTATAACACAAAAATTGTAAAATTATTTTAAAAATACAATAAAATTCTTTGGAGTTTTTATGTTAAAAAACATTTGCTAACTTACAATAAGTTAACTACATTTGCAGTTATTAAAATATGGCAAATATAACTTACACACTATGTTTGAACAAAAAACAATAGAACACAACAATTTATCTGAATCTGATTTAAGATATTTACATTTACTTGCTAAGTCATTCCCTTCTATTGCTTCTGCAAGTACAGAGATAATCAACCTTGAGGCCATCCTCAACCTTCCAAAGGGCACGGAACATTTTTTATCGGACATACATGGAGAATATGAAGCATTCCAACATGTATTAAAAAACGCTTCTGGATCCATCAAGCGCAAAGTCAACGATGTATTTGGCTCTTCGCTTCGTGAAGCAGAAAAAAGAAATCTCTGCACTCTGATATACTACCCTAAAGAAAAACTTCATAAAATAAAAAAAGAGGACACCAATATCAACGAATGGTATATGGTGACTCTAAACCAATTGGTCAAGATTTGCAAAAACGTATCATCAAAATACACACGTTCCAAAGTCAGGAAAGCACTTCCGAAAGAGTTCGCCTACATCATCGAAGAGTTGCTGCACGACACCGACGAAAGCAACAAACGCGGATACTTCAATCAGATTATCTCGACTATAATTTCCACAAGGCGTGCCGACGAGTTCATCATTGCCATGTGTAATCTTATCCAGCAGCTTGCCATCGACAGCTTACATCTTGTTGGCGACATCTACGACAGAGGTCAGGGAGCTCACATCATTCTCGACACTCTTTGCACATATCACAATGTTGACGTCCAATGGGGCAACCACGATCTTTTATGGATGGGAGCCTTTGCTGGCAACGACGCCTGCATTGCGACAGTACTACGACAATCACTAAGATATGCAACCCTTGAGACATTAGAAGAAGGCTACGGCATCAACCTTCTCCCTCTCGCCACCTTTGCGATGGAAGTCTATAAAGACGACCCCGTAGAAGTCTATGCGCCTAAGATGAAACTCGTGACTGAACATTATTCAGAAAAGAAGCAACATCTCATCGCTCAGATGCACAAAGCCATATCCATAATCCAATGGAAATGTGAAGCTGCATTAATAGACCGACATCCGGAATATAATATGTCAGACAGAAAGCTATTACATCTGATTGACTTCGAGCGTGGAGTAATCAATATAAATGGCATCGAATGTGAACTTCTTGACAAATCATATCCTACAATAGACCCATCGAATCCATATACATTAACCGAGGACGAACAAGCTATCATAAACCATTTTCATTTATCGTTCACCAATAGCGAGAAACTCAAAAAACACGTATATTTCCTACTTCAGAAAGGCTCGTTTTATTTAGCAAGAAACAACAATCTCATGTTCCATGCATCTATACCATTAAACGAAGATGGCACATTCAAGAAGGTCAAGATAATGGATGAGTATTATTCAGGAAAGAGACTCCTTGACCGCTTAGATTCTTTAGTTCAATTAGCATGTAGAAAAACGACGGAAATATCTGAAGAAAAACAATCTTCCATTGATTATATGTGGTACTTGTGGTGCGGTGCCGATTCACCATCATTCGACAAGGCGAAGATGGCAACATTTGAACGCTACTTAACAACAAACAAAGAGGTTCATAAAGAAGAAAAAGGTCATTATTATAAATTGCAGAACGATGAGAATGTATGTATAAACATTCTTAAAGAATTTGGCATTGAAGGTGAAGGCAGTCACATTATCAACGGACACGTACCTGTAAAAATAAAGAAAGGAGAAAATCCTGTTCGTGCCAACGGCAAACTGCTTGTGATAGACGGAGGATTCTCAAAAGCATATCATTCAGAGACAGGCATCGCCGGCTACACATTAGTTTACAACTCATTTGGCATGCAGCTCGTACAACACGAGCCATTCGAATCAACGCAGAAAGCCATAGATGAAGGTCTCGACATTATCTCTAACACCGTGCTTTCAGAGCATAACACAGAACGTCTGCTTGTGAAAGACACCGATAAAGGCAAAGAGATGCAACAAAGTATAGAAGATCTTCACAAACTTCTTATTGCGTATCGTACTGCTTTGGTTAAAGAAAACAATTAAAAAACTCTTTGTGCAAGAACATCGGCGATGTGAAGCACTTGGATATCGAACTTTTGTTTTTTGATACAGCTATCTAATTGCATGAGACAGGAGATGTCGTTTGTAACAATACAATCCGCTCCTGTTTCCATTGCGTCTTTGATTTTTCTCTCAGCCATAGCCACCGAGATAGCCTCATGTTGAATAGAGAAAAAACCAGAGCCGAAGCCACAGCAGAACTCAGGACGTTTCATTTCCAACAGCTCAAGGCCTTTGACTTTAGAAAGCAATTTACGGCCTTCATCTTTAAGTCCAAGTTCACGCAACGAGCAACAGGTATCTTGATAAACGACCTTATGGTTAAACTCTGCGCCGAAATCTAAGAAGTTGATTTTGTTGACGAGGAAATCTGTCAGCTCATAAATATTAGATACAAGACGTTTAAATTCGAGGTGTGAGGCTGTGTTGTAGAACAACTCCTGATACCTTGTTTTTATATATCCCACACATGAGGCACTAACACCGACAACCGGTCTGTCGTTAGGAAAATCGCGGAGAAACTTCTCCCCTAACTCCTTGGCTTCTTCGACGAAGCCGCTGGTGAAAGCAAACTTTCCGCAACACGTCTGCTCCGGGTTATACTCGACCTTAACTCCAGCAGTATCTAAAATCTTCATAACATTCTTAGCTGTCTCAGGATAAAACTGATCCATCACGCAGGAGATAAAAAGGTCGATAGTCATATTCGCAAATTTATGATGTTATGTTAATAAATTTTAAGATTTGCAAATATAAGAAAAAAAGACTACAAGACCACAAGACTACAAGACAACAAGTTTTTTTTAGTTAGGAGCTGTTTCTGGACTTTGGCTTTTGAACTTTTTTAGTAATGTAGTGATGTGAAAAACTCCTCTAGTCCCTATGCACCTCTATTCCCTCTAATCCTGAATTCCTGAAAATTCCTACAAAAGTTCTGAGGTTCTGAGTTTCTGAGTTTTTTATTTAATCCATTTCCCGTTCTCAACTTTCAATTTTCCATTTTCAATTTTCAATTCCCAAATGTATGTTCCGCTTGGCCAATTTGAAGCATCCACGCTTGTTACATCATCGGTTATTTCCTGTTGATGCACGATTCTTCCCTGCATATCATAGACTGTAAGATTACAATC
Source organism: Bacteroidales bacterium (assembly GCA_045615125.1). Classification (GTDB taxonomy): domain Bacteria; phylum Bacteroidota; class Bacteroidia; order Bacteroidales; family F082; genus Limimorpha. Next base: position 1,706 of record JAZLEF010000135.1, on the reverse strand, counting down.
TCTCAACGTGGTTCTTATATTCATTACATCACCTCCCGGATTAGGATAAGCTATAGCGACTTTCAAGTCATTGGCGTGAGCCTCTTCGATGGAGAGAAATGCTTCCGGTGGAAATTTCTTTATGTAATTATAGTATGTATATGGATCATTGACGAAATCCATGAAATGTCCTGCTATCATGCAACCTCCATCTTTGGTAGCTTTAAGTGTGGTTGTCCATAAGCTGGATGTCTCACCAAAATCATAATAAAGTTCATCCAAGACATTCAAATCCTTGTCAATCATTCTTATAACAAAACACTGATAGCCATTTAACATAGGAGAGAAATATGAGTTTGGCGTCGCTCCGATAAATATTCTGTTTTCATCCACCCAATCTATAGAACCATAATATGGAGCTGTAGTTCTATTAGCAGAAGACGACTCAGCTCTTGCAAATGTGATACTGTCCAACATTTTAGCCTCATCGTCTATTTCCAAGCATACCGCTGCCGTATAGCTGTCTATTGGAAAATTACCATTAAAATGATGACAGTTTGCACCTGCCATCATAAGCGTAGTATTTGAACTTGTACGCTTAAATGTTATACCGCCAGTCTCAGAGTCTCCATCCTCATAATGTATAGTATGATATCCTGTACCATCAGTATTTGCCATGTAATGCTCGTCAATATAGTTGAAATCTGAATCGAATCTATACAAATAAAGCCCCTTTTTATAATGTGAATCATTCCATTCACCACTGACATAATACAGATATTCATCATCTTCTTCATCGTACAACAGATGATTCCTATGTCTCAATTTATTGCATTTGAGATGACCGAGACTTCCGCTTTTCTGCACATTCAAATCATAATCAGTTTTAATGATGATTGTGCTATCAAATCCGTAAGCATGTGGTTCTGGTCCATTTTGATGACCCGTGTATTTCTCATAACATATAACAAAACCATCACCTTCATCAAGAACAGTTCCTATTTCAATTTGCGGATAACGACCTAACAAACCGCCACCTGCCCATGTATTCAACCAGTCGGTAGTATCTACAGGAATTATCATTCCTTTCGAATATACAAGTTCAAGATTATCGTCTAATTTCTCCATGACAATCTTGGCTTCAAAACATCCATGATAGTTTATGTCATTAGTATCTAATATAGGATTAAGATTTGTAAAAACATAAAAGCCTCCATCCTTACTTTTTATAACAGGCGTACCTTCTCCATTCCACGATTCATATCCGGGAATAGAGTCATTTATTAATGTTTCAGACAACAATTCACCAGAATTAGAAAAGCGGCCGAAATATTTATTCCTGCCAAATACCATAAAATCACCATTATCCATTTCAAAGATATTTGAGAAACGAATAACTTTATGATAATTGGATTCACCATCTTCATATATATACTCAAACTCGTTCTGAGAAAACATCATGCTGCTTGAGAAAAGCATGATAAAAGTTAAGAAAAATTTATTCATAAAAAATATTTTTTTAGGTTTATGTGCAAAATTACCCAATCATTTTTTACGACTTGAATTTTTACATTCAATTTACACAAATAATTTGTGTGTTTATTTGTATATTAATGATAATCAATTGATAGTAAAATTGCGTTTACACAAGTATTACACAGAAGAACATCATGTTTTTATTGCTTTTACGATAAAACATGATAAAATAACAGATGTATTTTATATGT